>JAIRNN010000064.1 GCA_031257995.1 Spirochaetaceae bacterium
AACCTATGGTTCCGCTATATGCTGACGCTTAAATCCAAAGAGGAGAGCGGTCTCCGGGGTTCCTCGGTCCGCGACTTCATCCTCGCCGCCTAAGCGCCCCGAAAAAGACGTTGCGCCCGCTTGACATTACATTGGTTTTGGTTATAATAATATTAGGTTAGTGTTATAAAGATGTGCGCAGGTTTATCGAAAATCATCCGGGTGGTATTGAACCGGGGTTTTCTGAAGAATGACGTTATTCAAGAGGCTTTGGGCAAGAATGATTGATTTTATTGAACTTAAAAACAGATTACAGCCTCGGTTGGAAGCGGACTTGTTCGTTCAGTCTGTGGAGACTGAAGGGATCAGTCTTGAGGGAGCAGTGCTGGAGGCGGCCACGCTGCTGGGGCTTCCGGTCAGGCGCATCGAATATGAGATTGTTGAACGGGGTTTCGCCGGGCTTTTCGGAAAGGGCGTTAAGCCGTGGAAGATTAAGGCTTATGCAAGACTTGCCGAGATTGACAAACCGGATGACAGTGAGGAATACGATACTACGTTAGAGGATGCCCCCGAGCTTGAGGTTGCTAAAATAGACGGCCAAGTGTTTGTACAGTTCAGAAACGGCGATGTGCTTCTCAAGGTAACGCCTCCTATAGGAAAAGGAAAATCGGTGACGGAGGCAGAGGCGCGCGGCGCTTTGGAACGCCGCCGGATAATGGGGTACAACGACACGCAAGTACGACAAGTCGTGAAAGAGGCGGCCGATACATACATTCGGGTGGCTGCTTTTCAGCACAATGCCGCAAACGACAGTTTCGCGCGCGTTGAGGTCAGTGAAGACGAGATGAATGCCTATGTTTCGGTAACTCCTCCTGGAGCGGGGGGCGGCGATATTTCCTCTGAAAGTCTAAAGCGGCTTTTGCACGGCAACGGAGTCATTTACGGGATAAAAGAAGATTTTCTTGTGCAGTTTACCGACCGTCCAACCTATGGTACGCGAGTGTGCGTAGCCGAGGGAAAACTGGCGATTAACGGAATGGACGCCTACATGGATTATTTCTTTGAAGTTGGTTCGTCAATAGCGCCGCTTAGAGAAAACACTATGGGCGCGGTGAATTTTAAAGAGCTTAACACAGTCCAAAACGTTATGTCCGGCGATAAACTTGCCCGCAAAATGCCTCCGGAAAAGGGTAAGCATGGGCGGACGGTAACGGGAAAGTTGTTGCCCGCTACCGATGGTCAAGATATTCCGCTTCCGCTTGGCGAGAATGTAAAAGTGGACAAAGACGGCCTTACCATTGTTGCCACCGAGAACGGTAAGGTCGTTCTTGGCATCGGCAAGATCAGCGTTGAGAAAGTTCTCACGATAGACGGTTCGGTCGGGGTGAGAACCGGTAATATTATCTTCCTCGGATCGGTTGTGGTGAACGGCAATGTCGAAGAAGGTTATTCGGTAAAGGCGACCGGTAATATTGAGGTAACGGGGCTGGTTGAAAAAGCCGAGCTCGATGCCGAAGGAGATATTATTATCAAGCAAGGCATCACCGGAAAACCGGGAGTTTTGGTGCGGGCGGGGCAGACGATTTTTGCCAAGTTCATTGAAAATGCGGTGGTAAAATGCGGCGGTTCGGTCATTGTGTCGGAGGGCCTTCTCAATTCGACCGTCAGTGCCCGGCAACGGGTGGTTTGTCAGGGAAAACGTGCCGCGATCATCGGCGGTAAAATATGCGCGGGGGAAGAGATTCAATCAAAAGTCCTCGGCTCGGCATCCGGTAATACAGAAACAATTTGCGAAGTTGGTTACGATCCGGAGTTGAAAGAAAATATCGCCCTGTTGACGGCAAGACAGACTAAAACACAGGAAGATTTTGATGATTTGCAACGTGATATTTCCACTCTGGAGAAAATGAAAGAGCGGAGGAAAGAACTTCCCGAAGACAAAGAAGCATATCTCGCCGAATTATTAGAGCGGCGGGTTGATCTGGGGGCAAAGATTAGCCGATTAAAGGATCGGGTAGAGAAAGCAAAAGAACAGCTCACGCAGGTGGAGAAAAACGGTAAAGTGTCCGTTTCCGCAAAATGCTATCCGGGAACCGTGATCTTTATTCGAGACGTACGAACCGCTATCCGTTCCGAGTACAAATGCGTGACGTTTACCGCTTTGAACGGGCTCATCCAGATCGGCAAATTTGTGGACGAAAACGCAAAAGCATCGGAGCGGAAATCGCGGAAATAATTATGGCAATACAGCCGATTGACTTACAAGTTATGTTTTCCCAACTCGACAAAGTGGGCAAGGAACAGGCAACGTTGCGGGAAGGCGCGGCGATCCAAAGGGCCATTGCCGGCGACCGTGAAGCGCGAAAACTGACGGAAACTATCGAGTCGGTGAACCCGGCGGCCGAGGGAAACGATCCTGAAAACGCCGGCAACCGGCAATTGGAACGTCTGAGGGAGCGCGAAGGGCACGGCGGCAAAGAGGACGCGCCGCGCGACAAGACAAAGAAAACAGCCGATGCGGACGGAAACGAGCAGTATAGCATGGTCATTGATGATCCGATGATCGGAAAACATATCGATCTGGAAGGCTGACGGACGACTCTCCGTTACGAAACATCCATGATTACGGCTTTATCCACACTATATCCAAGGAAACCGCGCGAAAGGAAAATGGTTATGAGCGATTATTTGAATAATTTGTACGACAAAATATTTGACCAAGAGTTCACTGGTCTCCAGCGGCGGCGGGAAAGCGATCCCGCGTTCACGATTGCCGATCTGAAACGCCAACTCAAAGACCTCTACGCCGCGCAAGGGGATGACTGGCTTGGCAGAGGCGGTGTGGGCAACACGACCTACGACGCGACAATTGCGGCTTGGGAAAGTTTTTGCGCCCGGTGGGAGAAAGGGGAGAACGATTAGCCATGGGGATTTTCGGTTTCCGCGCACAATCCACGGACATCACGCCGTCAGCGGCATCATCCGCCACAGCGGTGAATACGGCGGTATCTGCGGATACCGGCAAAGAGTCTCGCGAAGCGGATCCTCAACATGCGGCCACCGCCGTCATTTTTCTCGGCAATCCCGGCCCAGACTACGAATACACCCGGCACAATGCGGGACGGCTTCTCGCCGAAACTTTCCCCGGTAATTACCGGAACAAGTTTAAGGGACTTTTTGCCCCCGTGCCGCTTACCCTGAACGGAGGCACGAAAACGCCCTTCTTTCTCATTCCGGAAACCTATATGAATCGGTCGGGCGAATCGGCGGCGGCACTTCTTTCTTTTTACAAAATCCCCCCGGCCCGCTGCCTCGTCGTCCATGATGAGATTGAACTGCCGCTGGGGACGGTCGCGCTCAAGTGGAGCGGCGGCTTGGGCGGCCACAACGGACTTCGTTCCCTCAAAGCATGTCTCGGTACGGCGGATTTTTGGCGGTTGCGCATCGGCATTGGCCGTCCCCCTCACAACAACATCGCCGACTGGGTTCTCTCGCCCTTCAGCCCAGGCGAACAGGCCGTCCTGCACGACGCGCTCGCCGTGTCTAAAGATCTCCTCATCCAAGCCGTATTCGGACATGCACAGGAAGGCAAACTCTCGTCTTGTTCCGTTCCTTGAGTGCCGACAGGGAATAGTACTTCTCCAAAGAAAATAGAGATTTTTTTGGAGGGGGAAGTCTCCCCCTCTGCGGGGGACAGCCCCCGCAACGCCCCCGTATCTCGTGTTTTGCCTTGTTCTCCGGCGGGGACAGCCCCCTCATTCGCGCCATTTTCCCAAAAACACTTCTTTTTACGCTTTGTTCTCCATTTTTTCTTACCGCTCGCCGCGTTTATCCGTGTTTTCCGCCATTAGGTCATCCCTCCGCGCTGGAAACGGCCCAAAATTCGCGCTTTTTTCGTCTCTGCCCCGGCGGTGCGGGCAGACCTCCCCTCACGTCCTTCTTTGGCCGAGAGCTTTGAGGCTGTCTGGAACCCCTTTTGGCAGTGATCCGGGGCGGTTAAGTGGGCGGAGACGTGGTTTTGGGGGAAACTTGGAACGAAAGACGGTTCCCCTTTGACTTTCCATTCCGGCGGGGGCTGCCCCAAGTTGCCGTGTACGTTATGACCTCATCAAGCGGCTTTTCCGCCTCCGCATTTACCGCATCCCAGTCCACCGCTTTCGCCCACTCAGGCGGCTCCCCCGTCCAGATCTCCGACTCATACCGCTCCCCCCAAACGTGCCCCGTCCTGCCCGTCAGCACATTGAGCCGGACGGAGAACGTCTGCTTCATCCACTGCATTATCAGTGGCAGCTGGAGGCCGTCGTCGGGCTTGATATAGAACGTGAGCCACGCTCCTTCAAGCCTGAGCCCGCGCATCTCGAAGCCGTAACGCGCTTTCGTCTCGCGGAGTACCCGGTGGAGGAGTACTTTGGCCTCCGGCAACCGGAACAAGGGCTCGCCGATATTAACCGCCGTCCGCACTTCGTACCAGACGTTTTCCGCTAATTCTCTGTTTTCTCTCATACATTATACTCCCGTACATATATATATGCGGTTGTCAGCCGTGTTGCTTTAATCCGGCACGGAAAAACGTGAAAAAAGTGCGAAAATCTGCGGTTTTAAAACGGTCTCTAAAGACAGCGGGTCATTTGGGAGCACGAATGACTCGTTCCGGCTTACATGAGAACAACGGTGGAAAGCGGGGACCAATGGTTCACGTCTCGATACCATAAGGGGGCGAACCGCGGTTTCGGCACTGATTCCGTAAAACAGATCAAAAATGAAGGATGAGGGGCCTGTTGCCCTTATCTTTGGAGAGCTATATGCAAAGCGGGGGCAAATGCTTTACCCTGTTTTCGTGACTACTGTGGGTATCGCGTTTTTGCTCGTCTCTTCCGCTTCGATCGCTGCGGGGGTTTCGTTCAAGGAAACCGCGATCCTCGTTTTGGGGTCGCTCTTTCTCGCGTTGCTCATCTATTGCGCGGGGGCGGGGCTAGGGACGGCGGCGGTGTATCGGAAACGGGCGGCTTCTCTGGGGATGGAGTTTGTGCCCTCCATCATTGCAGCGGGTGGGAAGGCTGCCGCTGTGCTTACCGGGGCCGGGGCGCGGTTTTGGACACCGCCGGCGATTCTTGCGCGGTACATGGTCAGGCTGGAAACGCTTGACGAGAGGGTCATTGAAAAAGTGTTTTCCAAAGACTTTTTGGCCGGGAAAGGCGCGGCGGCCGGCGCAACGATTCCAACGATAATCGGAGAAAAACGCGGCGCGTATGTTGGGGAGTACGACTATCTTTTCATCGGGGACGTTTTCGGGTTTTTCAAGACGCGGATAAAGACCGCAGCTCGTCACGGCGAACGGCTCTTGGTCTATCCGGCGATCAATCGGGAGAGGTCAATCACGGCCCCCGACCGGAAGGGTAGCGGACTAACGGTGAAAACCGCCCTCGTTCCCAACGACGATTTGACCGAGCAGCGCCCGTATGTGCCCGGAGACGACCCGCGCCGGATCAACTGGAAACTCTACAGTCATTCCGAAGAACTCTTTGTCCGCGAGGGGGAAAAGCGGGGCGAGCCTCTGCCGGAGATCATGGTGGTCATCGACACCCTCACCGCCAGGAAAGACAAGCGGAAAACCACCGACGATCTTTGCCGCCGGGCGCTGGAACTCACCGCTGCCGCCGCCCGTTCCGCGTCTTCGGTGACGGTGTACTACCGGGGAGGCGGAGAAGGGGGCCGCCGCTGGACAGAGGACATGGACACGTGCATGTTTTACGCGCTTTTCGCGCTGCCCTTCGCGGTAGAAGGAGGCGGGGAAACGCCTTTCCCGCCGGGGCCGCTTCTTTCCGGCAGACAGAACGCCATCGTGGTACGCGATGAGTGAAACAAGAAGGCCCGACACGCACAAACCCGGCCTTTTCGGGACGAGGCCGCGAGACAGGATGACTCACGACTTGATGCCCGACGGCGTTTTGATCCTAAGGCGGGGGGCGGGATTCCCCGCGCCGTCCGTAACGCTCTTTTTTCTCTCTCTTTTCCTGATACTCGCGCAGATACACCTCTTTATGGCGGAACTGTCCGATATGCCGGTGTTTTCCAGTACGCTGGTCATCGCGTTCTGCGCGGCGTGGTGTCTGGCCCGCCTTGAGACACGGGTGATCCCGTTCCTCTTGATCGCCGCGCTTAGCCCCTTTGCCGCCCGCGTTCTTGTCATGCTGCCGCGTGTTTTCCTTTTCACAGAAGCAGGCGTGGTTACCGGCGCGATGATCCGGCTTGACTCGCTGCTCCTTCATTTCGACCGGAACCTCTTTGTCTTCCTGTTCCCTTTTTACTGGGTGATGGCTTCAGTCTATTTCGCCGCGCGGTTTCCACGTTCCCTTCCCGCCATGATCGCCGCAAGCGACGCGCTTTTCATCGTGATCTTTTCGATCGGCAGGTCCGGCAACATCGCCCTGTACGCGAAACCGCTTATGTTGATCATCGTGATCACGTTCCTCGTCTTCTTGCAGACCCTCTCGCTTATCCTTTCGCCCAAGAAACAGTTCGCTTTGAGCAACGGGGAAAAGGTCAAGGCGGCGTTGTTCGCGCTCCTGCTCATCGTCTTGGGCGGGCTACTCGCGCTCGGCCCCGCCGAAGAAGGCGCGACAGGCAACGGGCTCTTGGAACCGAAATTGTTCAGTTTTGACTTTGCGCCCTTCCTCCGTCTCGAAAACGAGATCTCGATGAACGACGGCCTCGTGTTTATTATGCGTAAGAAACCCCCGGATGATGACGGCTACGATGGTTACGACGGGCACTATCTTTTAAGGCGTTTCGTGCTTTCCGCCTTTGACCGCAAAAACGGCTGGACGCGGAACCCTGTCGTGGACGAGGAGACGCATCCGGCCAAACTGCCCGGCCGGAGCGCGGCGTATCAAAAAGACCGGCGGACATCCGGCATAAACATCACCACGGATTACTTCCTCGTGAACATCGATCCGGGCGCGTTCGTCGCTCTTGCGGAGCCTGTGCAGGTAATCCCGTATCACACCAACGACAGCGCGTCATACAAGGCTTCGTATTCTGTCGTGAGCGATGTAAGCGACGCGCTCCCCTTTGAACTGATAAGCTCAGGCCTAGACGATTTTTCGGCGATCGACCTTGCCTATTATACCAAGTGGGAGGGCGATGCCCGCGTCAAGGCCCTTGCCGAGGGGCTGACGGCGGGGCTTTCAAACTATTGGGAGAAGGCCCAGTCGGTCTATCTCTATCTGAAATACGGGGACTACCGTTACAGCTTAAAGCCGGGGACGGCTGTTGACGGCGACCAGCTCGGACAGTTTTTATTCGGCAACAAGAAGGGCTACTGCTCCTACTTCGCGTTTGCCTACGCAGCGCTGCTCCGTTCCCTCGGTATCCCCGCCCGGATCGCCGTTGGGTTCTTCGTCAACCCCGACGAGGAACGGCTGGGCTTCTATCCGGTCAGAGCAAACATGGCCCATGCCTGGGTCGAGGTCTTTTTTCCGGAATACGGCTGGATCGAGTTTGACCCGACAACGGAACAGCTTGCCGAAGGGGAAAATTTTTCTCTCTCCGAAGGGCTTCCCCCCGAATTTGAATCCCTGGTGAGGGAGATACTGGAGACGGAACGCATTCCCAAAGAAGGAGACCCCGAAGACGAGAATGCGGAACGCCCCGCCGCCGCATGGACGCGGGAGGCCATGCGGTTTATTGCCGGCAACCGCTTCTTGCTGCTGGGCGCGGTTCTTTTCCTCGCGCTGGTTAACTATGCCGCCGGACTGTATATCCGTGCTCTGTTGACGAAAGACAAGCGGAAGAAGGCCGTTTACCGCTATCGTTTTGCCGCGCGCCTTCTGTCGTTCAAAGGGTATAAAAAGAAACCTGAGGAAACCGAAGCGGAATTTGCGCGGTCTCTGGAAGAGGCCGGCTTCTACTCCCTCTACCAGATGGCGGAACGGGCGCGTTTTGCGCGTGCATGGACGGACGATGACGACAAAACCTTCCGCGCCGCGTTTCAAACGTTCCTCGCACACTACAAGACATTGAAACGCCGTTCGAGACCTAAGCCGCCCCGTCATCGTCCGTTGCTGTTTCTTGCGCTGTTATTTTTTGCCGCCGTTTCGGGCAATCCCCAGTACGGTGATACGGCGGATGATGGCTCGGCGGAAACGCTTTTGGCGGAGGCGGGCGAGGCGGAGTCGCGCGAAAACTGGGAGCGGGCGGTGGAACGGTACACGCGGGGCAAGACGCTTTTCCCCGATGACTTCCGCTTCCCCTACTATCTGGGGACGCTCTACTCCAACCAGGGGCTTTACCGCCTTGCCTTCGACGAATACCGGGCCGCCGAAACGAAAGCCGCGCCCGATGATTACCGGATTCTCTATTCGCTCGCGGAGACCGCAGGGCCGCTCAACTTGTATGCGGAAAGCGCCCGTTATTACGAGCGTATTCTCAAGGCTGTTCCCGATGACACGGACGCGATTGCCGCTCTTGGCTGGCTCTACTTCAAAATACACCGGCTGGCTGACGGAGCGGCTCTGCTGGAAGACGCGATCGACCGGTTTGGCGGCGGCCTCCCGTTCCTTACCGCGCTGGCCATCATCTATTCCGACCAGTACCGTTATGACGAGTCCGCCGGCCTCTACGAGCGGATAATCGACACCACCGAATCGACGGGAAGAACCTCCTCGGCATCGCTGGCCCATTACAACTACTCGATTCTGGAAAGCCGGTTCTACCGCCACGAGCGGGCATTGGCCGAAACGGAGGAGTCTCTTGTTTGGGAGGACCGCTATTCAGGCTATCTTGCCCGGGGGGAGATGCGCCTCAACCGCTTCGATTTTGCGGAGGCGGCAAAGGACTATGAAACCGCGCTAGAGACGGACCCGACGACCCTTTCAAAGATAAGCCTTGCCCAGGTCCGCCAGACTCAGGGGAAACTGGACGAGGCCCTCCTCTTGGCGCGGGAAGCGCTGGATACTCAAAACCTGTCGTGGATGCTGAATTTCGGGATCAACGAGGACCAGTACAAGCGCGATATCTACGAAATCCTTGCCGACACGAGCCGGGGCCTCTACTACCGGAGCAAAAACACCGTATACACAGGGCTCCGGGAGAACGCGGCCAACCTCGCCGCTCTGGTGAAGCATTATTTCAACGGGAAGCTCTACCGGCATCTCTACGAAAAATACACGCTGCGCTTTGCCGAGGGTTTTAACGCGGCGCGGGAGGGCGCGGTTCCGCCGCTTCCCGAAAGCATGGAGGCGCTTGCCCAGTATATGAACTGTTTTGAGAAATATCCTCGCCGCGCCCGCTCCTACTTGGCCGCCTCGCGGGAGATCGAGACCGCCCTGATCCCCGAAAGCGCCCCGTCCTATACGCGGGCCCAGGGCAGCCTGCAAGACGATGCCGCGCTGCTGCACGAGGCGCTTCTTGCGCTGGACCCGGTCTGGGAAAAGGCCGAAATCGCCCAAGCCTACCGGGATCTCTACCGCCTTTACCGCAAGGCGGGCGACCGCGCCAAAGCGCGCGAGGCGGCCGGGTCGCTCTTCATGGTCAACCGGGGCGCGTTGCTGCAAAACGGCATCCCGCTTCCGGTCTCGCTGGATTTTGCCAGCTCAGGCCCGCGACCAGCCAACCGCGCCGCCTCCGCACTCGCCGCTCTGGTAAAGAAATCCGGCTTCGCCGTCCGCAAAGAGGCCGCCTTCACCCTTTCCGTCTATGTTGACGGTATCAATGCGGCAGTCAGCCTTTACGAAACCGCATCCGGCACGGCCATTGTCCGCGACACGTTTACTCTGGCCGGTTTTTCCCGCCGCGACCTCGCCCGCCTTGCGCGGGAGATAAGCGCGGCAGTCTTCACGGCCCCCTAGCCCCATAGGGGCTCTCCTTGGGCCCCTGGGGGGCCTTCCTTGGTTGCGGCGTAACAAGGAAAGCGCGGCGGCGTCCCCCTGCGGGGGAGTGAACGCGCTTCCCTTTTCCCCCGCATTTAGCGGCCCCGGCTGGTTTCTCAGGCACAGACCGCCTCCGGGGTTTCCCTCTTTATTTTCACAACAACGAGCGGCAGCCCGCTCATGTTCCATTCCCCCGCAGGGGACATCCCGTATCCATTCGCGAAGGCATCAAAGATGCCCGGCATCAAAGATGCCCGGCATCCATGACGCCCCGCGCCCTACTACCTGTAGTATGGGTCAAAATGACCCCTACCAAATATATGGATGCAAACCTGCATTCAGTCTAGATGCAAACCTGCATTCAGTCTGAATGCAAACCCGCATCCAGCCTGAATGCAAACCCGCATCCAGCCTGAATGCAAACCCGCATCCAGCCTGAATGGGGACCCGCATCCAGCCTGGGAGGCGGCGCCCCCTTCTTCCGCTCTTGGCGTACCCGCCGCGTCCCGCGCCGCCGGAACAGCGAGCGTAAACTCGCCCGTAATCACCCGCAGGTCTTTGAGCTCTTGGCCGCGGGAATAGCGCGTGTGTATCTCAATCTTCCACCCGGCAGCTCCGGCACAATCCCCGCAAGACGGCCCGCCTCGTTCTCCCCCCGCGCCAACCTGGTACCCCGGCGCGCCGGAGGCGGAAACAATAAGAACCCGCGCCCCCTCGCCCAAAACCTTGATATTCGAGCCGTCAATCCTGAACAGCTTGCCCGGCGTAATCATATTGAAAAGGGATAATGGCCGGGGATAGAGACGGGGGTGTTGCGGGAGTGTCCCCCGCAGAGGGAGCAGCGGAAGCCCCCCTAAGCCTGCTTGCGGGCGGCGGGCTGGAGACAGGGGGGAGACTTCCCCCGCAAGAGGTTTTGGGTCAACTTCGTTCCTGATTAGTTGTTTGGGCGTCCGTAGAGAATGCCCGGCGGATAGGCCCGTCCCCGGCTGGGACGGGGGAGATCTATGGTGAAGCGGGATTCGCTGCTGAGGCCGCTTCGTTCAACGCGGCCATTTTCATCGCGGTAGCGGGCGGTTACCTGCCAGACAAAGGCTCCGCCTTCGGCAAATCGGTTCAGGTCGTCGAACACAAAGCTCGTGCTGTTCATCGGGCGGCTTTCGACCAGCGTTTCCCGCGTGATTCCGTCCTTCCAAAGGGTAAAGACGTATTCATTCGCGCCTTCCACGGCATCCCAGGTAAAGACGACTCTGCGGTTCTCCCGCAACGGTTCCGGCTGAATCTCGGCGCCGTTTGCCGGAACGAGACAGCGTACAGCGGGAAGCGGCGGCGCGGGCAATATGCGGAACATCGACGGAGAACGCGCCCCGATATGGTAGCCTTCAGGCGTGGTTCCCGTAACCGTCCAGTAGTAGTCGCCGGGTTCAAGCGCGGGGAGGTTGATCATCCGGGGCGGATTCTGGATGTCCAGTATCGGCGTACCAGTGAGCGGGTTCGGGGTGCGGGAGAGTACAAAGCGGGATCGGGCCGGGGTTTCGGCACTAGTCCACTGAACGAGACCGGCCCTGCGCGTCTCGGCCGACGGGATTTGCGCGCCGTTTATGGGAGAAACCAGCACGACAGGCTCAAGAGTAACTGCGGTAACGTGGAACCGGGCCGGAGAACGGGGCGATACCGTGTAGTTGTCGGTGGTTTCCGCGAGAACCGTCCAGTAATAGGTTCCCTCGTTCAGACGCGGCAACATAAGCGGGGAAACCGGGTTCCGCACGTCCATGACGAGAGTTCCCTGCAAGGGGTCGGGGTTTCGCGACAGGATAAAACGCGATGTCCTCAAGGGTTCGGTCGTCGTCCAGCTCGCGCTGAGACCTGAACGGGCCGCGTCTATCCCGGTAATGGTTGAGCCGCGAGCCGGAGAAACGAGGTTGACCCACGCCACATTCCGCGCCGCAAACCGCTGTTCAGCCGTGTTTCCGGCCCATTCCAGCCCTTCGTTTCTCGTTTTGCCTATCGCTTGGATGGTCCATGTGTAGTTGCCGGGGGTAACGTGGACAGACACCGACAATTGACCGGATGTGCCCGCTGTATCCGTTTCGTGGACGAGAACGTTCTCTCCATTTGTGCGGTACAACCTGAAATGGTAGCGGTCCGCACCGGAAACGGGCCGCCAGCGGAATTCGACCGGCGTTTCGGTCAGTACAATACGGCTGCCCTCTGCCGGGGTCAGGATGGCGGGCGCCGGGAAGGGCTTCGCGTCTTCGGCAAAGAAGCTGGCCTGAAACATGCGGGCCTTTGGCAATGGTGAAACCATCCCTTCCGCATCCGTCTGTGTTACCGCCCAGTAGTATGAACCGGTCTGGAGTAACGTATCTTTTGCCGCGTAGGTATAATAGTTGTTGACAACAGGCGTGTTGATGACCGGGGACGAAAGGTCGGCGTTGCGTGAAACGATGAAGCGAAACGATACCGCCTCGGCATCGCCTTGCCATGAGAAGTAGGTATCCGGCCCGGCAGGCGCGACACTGATGATGTTGTTCTCGCCGGGGAGCATGAGCTGCGGCGCGGGTATCGTGCCGGGTATCCGCACGATGTTGAACGATGATACTTCCGGAGACTGCGGGAGTGCCGTTCATATCTTGGGGAAAAACCGGCTCCACGCGCCAATACCATGTCCCCTCACCAAGCGCCGATGCCACCTGAGCCTTTCCCCGTACGTTTGTCGTAACGACAGGCGAGGCAAGCGCCGGATTATCCGCAATAACAAGCCGGAAAGAGAGCGGATCGTCTGTCCCCGACCATTCATAACGGATGGATGGCCGCGCATTGCGGAATACAACCGTTTCGCCGGACAGGGGCGCGACAAGGCGTGGCGGCGGCGCGTGTATCACGGAAACCTTGCCGGTAGACGCATTGGACACATAGTTCTGCCCGTTTTGCAAAACCGGATAGGCCCGCCAATATGTCGTTCCGGCAGGAACCCGCAGTTCGGCCCGTTCCGTCACGGCAAAATCTTCTTTATATGTTATCCTGCGAAAATTCCGGTCGGCGGCGCATTCGATCCGCGTCGCCATATCCTCAGGATAATTCGTACTGTTCCACAGAAATTCCACGAGAGGCATCGGCGCGTTTTCCCCGGCAATCATTTTCAAATCCGGCTTAGGCGCATAGACCAGCGCGCGCGGCCCGGTAGAAACGGTTCCGTCAGGATTGTAGAAAACGCCCGATCCCGCTTGGGCTGCCTCAACCGTCCCGTCTTCGTTGACCAGCCGCGCATCCCCGGCCGTGACTGCCAGATTGAACGCTCCGCCCTCTCCGGTACGAACGCTTATCACGCCGCCTTCGCCGACATTGACCGTTTTCCCGCCCGAAACGAGCGCCACGCCTCCCCGAGAGGATTCCACGGAAATATCGCCTTCGGTAAAATCAATGCGCGGCCCATTCTCGTCGGCAAAAATCTGGATGAGGCTGTTTTCGTTGAGATTTATCACCGGGCTGCCTGAACTAAACGTGACGGATGCCTCCGATATTTCCGCCGTCCGAATGACATCGCCGTTGTAAACCGGAGATTCCCGTTGGAGCCGGTTCCACAAAACCCGGTCGATAAAACGCCGCTGCGCCGCCTTCTTCTTGAACGTAATCGTTCCGACCGGCTGTTCCCCGGCTCTGACCATCTGCTGATTCAGATCGGTCCAAAACCGATAGACGAAGAAGGTCGCAAAGAAAAGGCAGAGAATGATAACCAGCGCGTCAAGAGCGCGGTTATGGTCTTTATCTTGCGGCTGCCGGACGGTTCTTTTCAGGATCGGCTTCTGCCTTTTTTGCGGCTCCATACCTACAAAATCGGCAAAACCCGCCCGAAACTTTTCCCCCACCACCTGCCGTGGGCCCCGGAGGGGATTCCCTTGCGCACGGTACAATGCGAAAAGGCGGCGGCCTTTTCGCAGGAGGAAAAGACGGCGGAAAACTCATCCATGTTGGATTGAGATACTCCTTCCAGGCTGGATGAGAAAACTCATTCAGGCTGGGTGGGAAAACTCATCCATGCTGGATTGAGATACTCCTTCCATATATTTAGTATGAGTTATTTTGACCATACTACTGGTGGTATGGGCGGATGATGAATATGCGGTATTGTGCGCCCCTCAGAGGGGGTAGTGGAGGGCGCAGGAGCATAGGGGGAGACGGGGCCTGTTGCATTTATCCATGGTGTAGCATTTTTGGGCTCACGCCGTGTTGCAGGGATACCATAAACGCGCCTGGCACAACCCAGTTGCGCCATGCGCAACCGTTGTGCCTGTTTCGCGCGCGGCATGGGGCGTCCCCCATCTGATTGGCAAGCAGCGTTTTTCGCCCACTACCCGATCTTTAGGGTTCGCGGGATACAAAATGATGTGTTATAATAGCGGTATGGACACCCATGCGGCTACAAAACAGGGCAAACTCATCGGCCTTACCGGATTATACTGCGCCGGAAAGAATTATGCGGCGAGTATTTTTGAAAAACACGGCATCCCCGTTTTTGATGTCGATAAGGCGGGGCATGAGGCGATAGAGACGAAAAAGTATGCAATTACGGCGCGTTTTGGCGACGCTGTTCTTGATGAGGATGGAAGAATAGACCGAAAAAAACTGGGGGAGCGCGTTTTTGGAAAACCGGAAGAGTTGCGCGCGCTTGAAGCAATCGTTCATCCCGAGGTAAACCGTGCCGCCAACACATGGATCAAGGCGCATAAGGGAACCACGGTCGTGATCAATGCGGCGCTTCTCCACAAATGCGACTGTTTTGACAGACTGAATACCGTCATCGTCATCCGGGCGCCGCTTCCGGTGCGGCTTTGGCGGGCAAAAAAGCGGGATCATCTTCCGTTGGCGCAACTCCTCAGACGGTTTGCGGCGCAAAGAACGTTTTCCGCTCAATATTGTCGGAAAAATACCGATATTAGAGTAATAGTACTGGATAATTTTGGATCGGGTATAGAAAGAAACCTCACCGGTTTGAGTCTTTTTTAACCCGTGTTCATGGGGTCTTTTTATGGAAAAGAAAAAACTTCTGCTTGTTTCCGTATCAACCGGCGTATTTTTGATACTCGTGATCGGCGCGTCAATTTTGATATTCACGCCGTCTTCATTTTCTTCGCGGCCGGCGGCTGGTGTCGCGGTTATCCCGCCGGGAAAACCTGCGGACGACCCCGCTGTTCTCCCCGATTTGACCGAACCCGCCGGGGAAAAGACTCAAGCGACCGCGAAAGATTCCGTGCCGCAGGTTTCTATTATTGCGGAACCGGTAAAACCTCCTGTGGTTAAAATTGAGCCTGTCGCCGTTGAAAATGCCGGAACGCCGCCGGTTATCGAAACACCAAAACCCGCGCCCAAACCTGTGGCGGTTCCAACGTCGACGACCCCATCGAAACCGGCTGTTACGCAGAAGCCTGCGGCCTCTCCAAAACCGGCCGCCACGCCGAAGCCAAAATCCGAAGTGGCTTACTGGGTGCAAATTGGCTCTTACACTCAAAAAAGCGGCGCGGATAAAGTAAAAGCAAGTCTCTCCGAACGCGGCCTTGTTTCCGTGATCTTTGACGGCGATGTACAAGGCAAAACCTACTATCGCGTTCGCGTCGGGCCGTATGTGTCACAGGCGGAAGCCGATTATTGGTTGCGGTTCGTAAAGGACATTGACGGGTTTGAAAACAGCCAAGTCTGGAAGTCGGGAACATGATTAAACGGCACAAAATCATAAAAACCGTAGATGAACACAAATAAAAGATCCACTGATTACACAGATTAAGAGGGATCCAGTGTGAAAAACCTGCGGGTATCTGTCCCGCCCGCATTCATCTGCGATTAAACGTGATTAAGTGTTCATCTGCGGCATCAGTCCGCAACCTTCTCCCTAATTTTATGTCTAAAGAAGTAATAACAGGAGAGAAATATGGAAAATACAAACGGAAAACGTTTTTCAAAGAAATTCAGGCTTAGATATTTTGAAATGGATAAACATGGAACGGCTTCACCGACGACCATATTAACCTTATTGGAAGAAACGGCGGCTGAACACTGCCTTGACATCGGGCATGGTTTATATGACCTTGAAAATAAAAATAGAGGATGGGTGCTGCTTTCGGGCGCTATTGATATGATGAGATATCCGAAATATCAGGAAACTATCACCATACAAACATGGATCTCAAAATATACTCTAGTAAAAGGATATAGAGAAAATATTATATCTGACGAATATGATAACATTATCGGGAAAGCAACGGGGATATGGGCGTTTTATGATATAGAAAAAAGAAAACCCATTCCCATATTTGATGATATAAAAGAAAAATGGAGCGTTAATACTGAGACGGCTCAAGAAATTAATTTTGAAAAAATAAAATGGTGATAGTCGGAAAAAGACTTGACAAAGTGTATGGCCTGAGATTAAAATAAAAAGCGAGGGGTATACACATGGAAAACAAACTCAAAAATTTGCTTGATTTGGCAAAGTCGCT
>JAIRNN010000073.1 GCA_031257995.1 Spirochaetaceae bacterium
CAGACGAGATATTTGATAAAAGCAGTCAAGTAAAATATTTTGATGGAGAAGAAAATGTTCATGATAAATGGAAACAAATTGAGAATATAACAAGCGATTGATTTTTATTAAATTTGTTGGCGATTACTTGACAACACAAAACAGTCATTGTATCTTGGCATTAAGAAAAAATGACGACATGGCATGAAAAAAATGATTTTGGCTTTTTTCTCCCGTTTCGCTGCTGGGAATCGGCGTTGCCCCAATTTATCTTTCCGCTTCATTGGCACGAGTGTTACGAAATATTTCTTGTTACCGAGGGAAAAGTCGATGTGACAATAGACGGGCATACTTTGGAGGTTTCAGACGGCGACATCGTGTCCATAAATCCACGCCAGACGCACAGTTTTCCCCAATCGGAGATCGGAACACGGCTTCGGTTTTTTCAGTTTGAAACGAGTATTTTTTCACAAGATTTAGGTGTTGCGGAGGAGGCGGTTTTTTCCCGAAAACCCGTTTTGCGCGGGGGAGGGGTGCCCGGAACGGGACGCTTTAGATGAAGCGTTGCACGCGCGGGCCTCTGGATTCCTTGCCGACATATTTACCGAGTACCGGGAACGGAAAAAGGGGTATCGCCTCGCCATCAAGGCGGATTTTTATCAAATGGCCCTCGCCTATTTTCGGGACGGCCCGCTGGACAATGATAGTCCGCCCCTGTCTGTTATGCAAGAAGTTGCCGCGTTTGTGACGGATCGTCGTCTTGAACCGATCTACCTGCTTATTTTCAAAGATTTCGACCAGAGCGATCTTAGCCTTGACCGGGCGGCCCGTGCCGCCGCGCTGAGTCCTTTTTACGTTGCCAGCCTTTTCAAAGAACAAACAGGGCAAAGTTTTTATGACTATCTTACCACCGTGCGGGTAAGCCATGCCATGGAATACCTGCTTACCACCGACTTGCCGGTGTCTTTAATTGCCGATAAATGCGGCTTTGCCAGTCAGCCTACCTTCCACCGGGTATTCAAAGTTAAAACAGGCTGCTCTCCAGTCAAGTATCGGCGGGAAACAAAAAAGCAATAATTGATACAAACTGAGCAGAAATTGAGAAAACGCCTCTGAAAAACTATGGTAGAGTGAAATTACGGTTAGATAACCGAATTTTTTATCTTTCATAGGAGTAATATCATGAAAAGATCTATTGTGTTAGCGGTTCTCGTTTGTACGGCGGCGGTCGGCCTGTTCGCGGGAGGCGGCAGGGAGGCATCGTCAGGCGGCGGGGGTAAGAAAACAATCGAGTTTTGGCACATCCAGAACACGGAACCGGCACCCACGTTTATCGGGAACGCCGTAAGGCGTTTTGAGGCGGCGAACCCGGACTACAAGGTGAATATCACCGTGACGGCCAACGATTCTTACAAGCAGAAGATCGCCGTGGCCATTGCGTCCGGGCAGGTGCCGGATGTGTTTATGTCTTGGACGGGCGGCACGACAAACGAATATGTGAAGGCAGGACTCTTGGCCGACCTTACCCCGTATTTCAATGCCGGCAACTACAAGGCGCGGTTTCTTGATGCCGGCATTGCCCAAGCCATGGTAAACGGGAAAATCTACGGCTTCCCCTGCGAAAACGCGGCCATTGAGGGTGTCTGGTACAACAAAGAGCTTTTTGCCAAGTACAACATCAAAGTACCCACGACCATCGCGGAACTTGAGGCGGCCTGCGATACCCTCAAGGCAAACGGCATTACCCCCTTTTCGCTGGCGAACATGACCAAGTGGACGGGTATGATGTACTATCAGATTCTGCCCGCCCGTCACGGAGGGTTGACTCCCTTTGCAAACGCCTTGTCGGGAACCGGCAGTTTTGAGGATCCGGCGTTTATCTGGGCGGCGGAAAAGATTCAAAGCTGGGTGAGGAAAGGTTATTTCAACGACGGCTTTAACGGTCTTGACGAGGATTCAGGCCAATCCCGCACCTTGCTCTACACCGGACAGGTTGCCATGCACATACAGGGCAGCTGGTTTGCCTCGAACATGCAGGGCGAGAATCCTGCTTTTATCAGCAAAACAGGGTTTTTCAATTTCCCTGCCGATGAAACCGGCACCGGAAACCCAAGAACCGTGACGGGCACCATCGGCGACAACTTCTACCATGTCTCCAGCCGTGCCGCCAATCCCGAAAAGGCGTTTGAAATGCTGACCTATCTCCTCGATGAACAGTCCGTCCAAGACCGCGTTGCCGCAGGCCGCATCCCGCCGCTCAAAAACGTTGCCGTAACGGACCCGCTGGTAAAACAGGTTTTCGACGCAATTCTGGCCGCGCCGGACGTTCAGCTCTGGTACGATCAGTCCCTGACCCCTGAAGTGGCGGATGTGATGTTAAGCGCCTCCCAAGAACTTTTCGGGTTGTCGATCACGCCGCAACAATTCACCAAACGATGGGCGGATGCGCAAAGGGCCGCGCTCAAATAGGACATTGATAATGACGTTAGTTTTCAATCCGGTGTTGCCCGGATTTCACCCGGATCCTTCTCTTGTATGTGTCGGCGATACCTACTATCTTGCCAACTCGACATTTGAATGGTATCCGGGTGTCGCGCTTCACCGTTCTAAAGACCTTGCCGAATGGGAGCCGCTTCCCTCGCCGCTTTCGGAGAGGCGGCTCCTCGATATGGCGGGGAATCAGGCTTCCGGCGGTATCTGGGCGCCTTGCCTGAGTTACGACGACGGGCTCTTTTGGCTTATTTATACCAATGTGCGAAGCCGGAATTCAATGCCGTGGATGGACACGCCGAATTTCCTTACCACCGCACCTTCAATCGAAGGCCCTTGGCTCGATCCGGTCTTTCTCAACGCTTCCGGGTTTGACCCCTCTCTGTTTCACGATGATGACGGCAGGAAGTGGCTTGTCAACATGGAGTGGGATTACCGCAAACCGCACCCGTTTACCGGCATCTTATTGCAGGAATACAACCCCGCCGAAGAGCGGCTAATGGGAAAAGCGCGAAAGATTTTTACCGGCACAACGAAATTTACCGAAGGGCCGCACCTTTACAAGCGGAACGGCTGGTACTATCTTCTGACCGCCGAAGGGGGAACCCAGTACGAGCATGCGGCCACCGTCGCCCGGTCTCGCTCCATCGAAGGCCCCTACGAGGTACATCCGGCGAATCCGCTCCTCACGTCGTACAACTGGCCCGATCACCCCCTGCAAAAGGCGGGACACGCGAGCTGGTGCGAAACATCGGACGGCCGAACCTATCTTGCTTTTCTTTGCGGGAGACCGTTACCCGGAACGCGGAACTGCGTGCTGGGCAGGGAGACCGGCATCGCGGAGCTTGAGTGGCGGGACGACTGGCCCTACCTGAAGTACGTCTCCGGAACCCGGCAGAAGGAGAAAGAAGATCTGTGGGGCGCAACGACCCCGAACTATCCGTCCCTTGCCTTTGAGCCGCCCGTTTCCCTTGCTTCTCTGCCTGAGCCGTACTCGAAGGCCAAGCGGTATGTCTTTGACGGCGGCGCGCTTGACGTGGACTTCATGACCCTCCGCGTCCCGGCGGACCCGGCCATCTATTCGCTTACGGCGCGTCCGGGCTTTCTCAGGCTGCGAGGCGGGCAGTCGCCGGTGTCTCCGTTTCAGCAAACCCTGCTCGCCCGGCGGCAAACGGACTTCTCGTTCAGTGCCGAAACCTATCTGGAGTTTGCGCCCAAAAGTTTTCAGGAACTGGCCGGGCTCTGCTGGCGTTATGATGAAAACAACCAGTACCTTCTTGCCGTTTCCTTTAGCGAAAAAACCGAAAAAAACGAAAAAAACGGGAATAAAGGCCGGATTCTTTCCGTGCAGACTTTGATCAGCGGGGAGTATTCAAAAACGGAAGACACGGTTGTGGACAATGGCAAGAGCGGCAGCGGCGGCATCTGGCTGGGACTCACCGTGCGGGAACACACGGGCCGATTCCGCTATTCTCTTGACGGCAAGACATGGGTCGTTCTGCGCCCGGCTCTGGAGGCTGCCGTGCTTTCGGACGAGTATTTTTGTCAGGGCTTTACCGGCGCGTTCATCGGCATATTCTGTGTCGATACCGCCCGTTACGCCGCCTCCGCCGATTTCACGTATTTTGCCTACACGCCGGAAAACAATAAACGAGCCGAACCGGACGGCACCCAAAACATTCAAGAAGGAGAAATCGCATGAACAAAATCAATTCCCTTAAACAAGCGCGGGAACGAGCCGTGAATATCACTGCGGCGGTGTGCCTCGCGCCCGTCTTGCTGTTTCTTGCCGTTTCCATCGTTTACCCCATCATCGATTCCTTTGTGATGAGTACGGTGAAATGGAACGGCCTAAGCCCGAACCGCGAACCCGTCGGGCTGGCGAACTGGGCGGAACTCGTCAAAGATCAGTATTTCTGGCAAGCCTTTCGGAACAACATCGTGGTGATGTTCATCTCCCTCGCCACCCAGGGAGTACTGGACATCGCCCTCGCAACCTTTCTCGACATCACCGGCAAGAAGGGCCTCATCTTCAAAATCGTCTGGTTTTTGCCCTACCTGATTTCGTCCGTGGCCATCGGCATCCTCTTCAAGTTTGCCCTCGATGCCACCTTCGGCATATTCGGCTCGATCTCCCGCCTCATGGGAGGCGGCAGCGTTGACCTTCTGGGCAACCCCAACCGGGCGCTTTTCGCGGTGATGGGCGTGGTAAGCTGGCAGTACACCCCCTTCTACATGATCCTCTATTTGGCCGCCTACGGCACGATCCCCGTGGAACTCTACGAGGCCGCGTCCATCGACGGCGCGACACGGGGCGCCTACTTTTGGAAGGTGTCGCTTCCCCTGCTCCGACCCACGATCGTCTCGGCGGCCACGGTGAGCATCATCGGGTCGCTCAAGTACTTTGACCTGGTTTATGTGATGACCGGCGGCGGCCCCGGCTCGGCAACAGAACTCATGGCAACACTGATGTACAAAACGACCTTTGTAAGAAAGAGTTTCGGCTACGGCGCGGCGCTTGCCTGCGGGATGTTTATCCTTATCACGCTGGTCGCCCTCGTTACCGTATACAGCCTGAACAAAAAAGCGGAGGACTACGCATGAAAACCACACGCATGAAAAGCATACTCACGAAAAGCACAAGCACGAAAACCCACAAACCAGTTTCCCCCTAGTGGATAGCGGCATTCAGTTTCGCCCTTCTCTGGCTCCTCATCACGGGGTTGCCCTTTTACTATTTGATCATCACGTCCTTCAAAAGCCTCGGTGATTTTCTGAGCGGCGGCCTTTTCAAATGGTGATAGTCGGAAAAAGACTTGACAAAGTGTATGGCCTGAGATTAAAATAAAAAGCGAGGGGTATACACATGGAAAACAAACTCAAAAATTTGCTTGATTTGGCAAAGTCGCT
>JAIRNN010000082.1 GCA_031257995.1 Spirochaetaceae bacterium
CCATACTTCCCGCAGGCCGCATCCTCCACTACACGAAGCTTGAACGCCTCGCTGTACCTTATCTCATCTCTCATCTTTCGACTCCTTATGTGTCAACTTTACACCAGGACGCGACAGAATTTTCCATTACCGTAAGGCGGCCTAGCCGCCTCCTGTGGCACGCTACCCAAAGCGGCACACCACCTCCAGTGGCACGCCGTGCTTCCGGCGGATACTCCTACCCAGCAGAGAGAAGTGGAAAAGACACCGACAGTGTGGGCGGCCATAGATCTTACGGTTATCAATTTCCTGACACCGCAAAACACGGCCAAGAGCAGCAAAATATGAAGCTAACAAGCGGACAGGGGAGTTAGTTATCGTCACGAAAAATTTATATATGTTTATCCTGTTTGCCCCTTTACGAAAGGCAGAATTTTCGTTATATTTGAGACAAGTACTTCAACTTGGAAAATCCCTGCGATCCCGATTGAAAGAACGCAGAGGGGTTGCTCCTTGTTTATAATAACGAAGGTATAGAGAGTGTTTGTCAAAGCGTTAGGGACTTTTGCGGTTGGGTTGTGGCTGTCAGTGGGCGGGGTCCTGTTTGCCGGACCAGAAGATTCGCCGATCTTTAGGTTCAGGCCGGAAAGCCGCGCTGCCGGAAGTCATCGGGGCAGGGTCAACGCGCTTGCCGTTGTTTCCGTCCCGGCTTCGGATCTTGAGATGGAAGGCGAATCACCGCTTCCATCGGAAGCCGCCGGGAAAAATGGGGGGAACGTGCCATCGCTGAATGTGAACGGTGAGCGTTATGTTCTCACCGCCGGGGAAGACGGGTTTCTCGGAGTTTGGCAACAAAAGGCGGGAAGCGTTGTCGGACAGGCTATCGAACGGTACCAGTTGAGCGCGTTGCCGGTGTCCCTGATGAAGACACATCCCGCCCGTTCCGAAATCGCCTATGTCGAAAGCGACGGGCTTGCGTTTCACCGCCTCAGCGTGATGAACTATTGGACAAAAACGCCGCTTTTTTCCCTCGATTTTGAAGACCGGATTACTTTTATCGACTACACGGCTGGCGGCTCGTTTCTGGTGGCCGCTACCGGCGGCCGGGGTGCGGTTCATATTCTTGACAGCAAAACCGGCCGGGAAGCCCGTCCTCAGATAGTGGTGCCGGCGGCTTTTGCTGCGGCAAGCCCCTCGGAACGTACGCTCGTGATCTATTCGCCGACCGGCAGACTCTCGTACTGGAACCTGCAATCGGGCCGGCAAACCGCAGAGTTTCAGACGGCGGCATCTTTGCTGGAACCGGTCATCTTCCGCAATTACAACCTCCTCGCCGGCTGGGTGAACAACGAGCTTCACGTCATTAACGCGACAAACGGCCGGACATTGATCCGCGACCGGACGATTCCCCAGGGATTTCTCCTCCCGGTCGCGTGGGACGATACAAAGTTTGCGGTATCCTCTCCGGACGGCGTGACGGTCTACGCGATCGACGATTTGGGCGTATTGGTGAAGGTTACGGTGTTTCCCGTAGCCGGAGAAAATGCGGTGGACATTTCAGGCACGGCAGTGGTTTCCACCACAGAGGGTTTTTTTCTGGGAACTATGGACGGCGGGCTTCTCTACCTTGACCAACAGGGCGGCACGGCTGCCTTTAACGCCGAAACACAGGCGCGAATAACGGATGCCCTCGTTTACGACGGCACCATCTTCTATAGAATGGCGGACGGGCGCCGGGGGCAAATACCCGCCGACTACGAGGCCGCTCTTGTCGGGGCGGCGATAACCCTGCCCGCCCGCCCATTGCCGGGACAACCGGGGAAATCCGAAGCTGGATTCCCCGTCTCCGAAATGAACGGCAAACTGCTCTATCTGGAACCACAGGGCCCGGTCATACGCGCCGTTGGTAACGGTAACGAAGCAGCGGGCACTCCCAGACGGGAACTGTTTTCGATGTTTTTGCCGCTGACTATCGATGCGGACTTTGCCGACGATGAAAATATCATCGTCGCGGGAATGTTCTCCACCGGGGGAAGCCTCCTCCAGTTGGTCAATATCGCCACCGGAGAGACGGTTTCCATCGAGACTCCTGACGATGTGGTGCTTAAGATTTACCGGGGTAAAAGCGGCGGACTCTATGCCGCCGTAAGCAGTATCGCCAAAAACGGTGGAACCGGCGGAAAAACACGCCTCATCAAACTCGATCCGCGAAACCCGCGCCGGTCACGGCATCTTGTCGAGATTGATGCCGAGAATGATATGTTCGATATGGCCGAATCCGGCGGAACCCTCGTTACCAACTTGGGAAGCACGACCGCCGATTTCTATGATGGGGCGCGGGGCAACTTTCTCTTTTCAGGCGAACGGACAGGCGGTATCCCGGCGCGAATTCTTGACGGCGGCTCCAGCGTGATCGTCATCGACGATGAAGGCTCAATTGTTTGGCTCGACGGCGCAACCGGCCGTGTCCAAGCCCTCATGCGGATTTACGAAGGCGAGTGGGAAATGGCCGCCGCAGACAAAAGGCGCGTAAGCGGACGATAATCTACCGCCCCCGGCCCTGACTACGACATTTGACTTGTTCAACAACCCGGTTGGTCGTCGCGGACTAAGGTCCGTTTCAAGTCTTGCGGTTTTTTGGGGCTTAAAAGCCCTGCGCTAAAGCCGGGCTAAAGCCTTACAAAACCGCATTTTTAGCAGAAGTTAAACTATTGTTTTCGGCCCCGCGTTTTCTTCGCCAATGCACAGTTGAGTGCCGCATCTCCGTGTTCCATAATCTCGCTGCCAGGTACCGCGCTTAAGGCAATTGTTGACAGTCCCATCTCTCGCGCGCGGTCGAGTCCCTCAATCGTTGAGATCGATTTTCCTCCGTAGAAAGAGCCGACAGGGGTGTATTTTGTCAACACCAAAAAACCCGAACACTGGTCAGTTGAAGAACGGCCGGCCGGGAAAACCCTGAATAAAACACAATTCGGCCATATCGCGGAAACGTTAGGCTGCGATCTTATTCCTTCGGGCAGCCCTCAGGCCAAAGGGCGTATTGAGCGTCTGTGGGAGACGTGAGCAAAGCCGTCTGCCGGTCTGGTTCGCTCTAAACGGCATTACCGCTAGGGAGGAGTTTATGCAACGACGACTTCAACGCCTGTTTTTTTAAGAGCGGTCAGGTCATTTTTTTTGATGTTCGTGTCCGTAACCAGAAAATGAATTTTTGTGAAATCACAAAAGAGGCAAAAGGCCCGTGTACCGATTTTTGAACTGTCGGCGACAAGGATAGTCTTTTGGGAATTTTGCAGCATTCGTCTTTTTATTTCTCCTTCCTGGGGGATCGCGGAGAAACAACCTTCCCCCGGAACGAGCCCCGATACGCCGACAATCGCCTTGTCAACCCGGTAACTGGAGATTGACGTTTCGGTCATGCTGCCGCAGAGCGCGTTTGTTTCTTTGAGAAGCTCCCCGCCGGCAAGTATTATTTTGTTGTTATTCGATTCCAAAAGCAATTCCGCGATGGTAAGGGCGTTGGTTACAATGAGAAGGTTTCGTTTGCCGCAAAGATGTTCGGCAACTTTGGTAGTAGTACTGCCGCCGTCGATCATAATACTTTCGCCGTCATGGATCATTTGGGAGACGCAGAGAGCTATCCGTTCCTTTTCCTCCGCGTTTTGACACAAACGGGTTTGAATTGAACTCATCTGCCAGACTGATTTCTTTTCCCGTTTAACGGCCCCGCCGTGGGCCCGGTAGAGGAGTCCCCTTTTTTCAAGGGCAAGAAGATCCCGCCGGATAGTCATATCGGCGACATCAAAAAAAGAAGAAAGTTCTTCGACTTTAACGCGGCCCTTCTGGTTGATATGTTCGATAATTTTCCGCTGCCGTTCTTCCGTGAAGTCCTTGCCGTTCACCTTACCCCGCCTATCCATACCCACCGGGAAATACCTTCCGGTATATTTTCCTGCGCGGATCAAGCCTTATGATCGCTCATACACATAACAATATGTTCTTTTGCTATTTCGACCATTTTTTCCCTGGCGGGGGTCAGCATCTTCATAAGGTCCAGATCCCCCGGATTGGCGTTAAGGGTTGCTGTCAATGTTTCAATACAGCCCTTTCGCATAACAGTACTGAAATTGATTTTTGAAACCCCCATAGCTATCGCCTTTCGTAAATCCTCTTGGGGTATGCCGGTACCGCCGTGCAGTACCAGGGGTATGCCAGTCCTCTTTTCAATTTCCTCCAGTATGCCAAAACGCAACTCCGGTTTCCGCGTGTAAAGGCCGTGAGCGTTCCCGATAGCGGCGGCAAAGCAATCAACACCGGTCTCCTTTACAAATTTCTCGCAGTCATCGGGATCGGCAATTCCGGTCATATCGTTCCGCTTGCCTTCCGGACCATCCACAGCCTGTCCAATGACTCCGACCTCCCCCTCAACGGATACTCCGCAGGCATGGGCCGCCGCGACAATCATCTTTGTGTTGGCGATATTCTCTTCGAGGGGAAGGGATGAACCGTCATACATAACGGATTTAAAACCGTAGTTTAAACAGCGCACCGCCTCCTCGTAGCTTGGCCCGTGATCCAGATGAATCCCAATGGGAATGGGAAGTTTTGCTCCCATCGCGGTTACCATAGCAACGAAAACATGGCCGTCCATGTAATCGATCTCGCTTTTGGCCGCCTCAATGATCACCGGGGCACACAATTCCGCCGCAGCCCTCAGGATAGCCTGAGTGTACTCAAGGTTGTTTGTGTTAAAAGCGGCGACCGCATAGTGTCCCGCTTTTGCCCTGTCCAGCAACTCTTTGTTTGTTACAATACTCATCAATAATACTCCCTTAATAATTTATAGTAACGCCGGTAAAAAACCGCCGACGAAAGTATCCCCTAAACCGATTGTGGTTACCCTTTTTTCAAAAACCTGAAACGATGGGACACAGGAAACCCTGTTTCCCAGAAGCGCGTGAATTCCCGACGCGAATAGTACACCCTGTTCATCCGGAAGCATGTTACCGGTACCGGCATAATCGCCAGCGGTAAAATCATCTCCAAAGCGAAAACGAGTTGTAGCCATGATAATACCACCGAGAAGGGCCTTGGTATAGTCTGCGGCGGAGTCGCCGTAAGCCAGCGCCCAATGCCGGGTGTGGAGTACAAGCAGAGGGCATGGGATTATGCCGGCAATATCCCGCAAGGCGGACGCAACGTCTGCGGGATCGGTCAGCGCCAGGGGCCGCCCGAGATACCCCTGTAACTCATCCTCGTTCAAACTGTATATATGTATATGTTTCAAAAGATAGCGCCGCACAATATCACTGATCCCCTTTTTATGAAAACCGGCATCTTCATAAAAAACAACCGCTTCGGGCGGAAGTCTTTCCATGGCGCATAAAAGATCGTTCAGCCTGTTTTCGAGAAGTACCGGATCCCGCATGCTGTTGAATCCCGAGATTAATAAAACCCTTGCATCCTCAAACAGAAGGGGCAACTCCGGATGAAGCCTCATAAGGGCGTTATCCTCGTCATTCGTATATATCACCCTGTTCGGCCTGTTTACGTTGATGTGAATATCATGCGCGTCTATCCGGGTTCCAGCCTGAAACTGGATAATCAGGTGGGGATAGGAACTTACTTCGCCGTTACTGCAAAGCCGGGGACAGTCAGGCGGAAGAAGGCGCTCCACATGTTCATTCATGGTCACCAGATGTACGGCAGAAGTATATCCCCGTTTCCGCATGGCGACAGCCGCCCGTACTGCGGTTCCTCCCAGGGTGATCTTCTTTTCAAAGTTGCCCGCAAAATCTTCAATAAAAGCCGAAGAGTGAACAAAACGTTCTCCTCCACGGCCCCAGCGTGCGAAGCCAAGGATAGACGCGAGCAAGGCCCTGGGACTGTCTACTTCAATATCCGGATCAATCTCCGAAGGGGAGAGATCGTAATCCCTTATCATCCCTTCTATGATCCCGGAGTTCCAGCGGATTTCATAGTCAATATTATCACCGAGTCCCAGAAATATCTTCTCGCCCATGGTGTTTTCAATATAGCATGAAATGCAGATCTAGTCAAGAGGGAACATAAACAAACATTTTTCACGTTTTTTTATGTTTTTTCTTGACAGGATGAAAAACTTGATGTATAATGAGTTTCATGGTGAATTTTCCACCTGATACTATTTTAAGAGGAGTTGTCTATGAAAAAGTGTTTTCTTATTCTGGCAATCGGTGTTCTTTCCCTGACCGTGCTCTGGGCTGGCGGAAAGAGCGATACCAAACAGAGCGACGTGGTAACCATTGAGTTTATTCAATGGTGGGAGCCGGAACTGCCCGCAGGTTCATTCCGGGCAATTATCGACGAGTTCGAGGCCCAAAACCCCGGAATCAAAGTCAAGCTGATAAGCGGTCCCTATTCCAACACCCGGGATCAGATTGTTACCGGCGCGGCAACCGGGACCTTAAGCGATGTGGTCGGGCTTGACGGCGCATGGGTCAACGATCTTGCTAAACAGGGCGCTATTACCGCCATGGATAGCCTGATGGCCTCCACCAACTTTGACCCGAATCAGGTCGCGGCGATTATCAAACTTGACGGCAAAAGCTATATGTTTCCGGTTGCTTCCTTTGTGTACCCCATATTCATAAACATGGATCATTTCAGCGCCGCGGGAATCGCCAACCCGCCCCAAAACCGGAGCGAATTTTTACAGGCCGCCCGGAAACTTACCGATCCGTCAAAGAACCAGTACGGCTGGGTTTTGCCCCTTTCCCTTCAAACCCCCAACGGCGTTCAAAATGATATTATGTCTTGGGTGTGGGCTGCGGGAAAAAGTATGTTGAAAAACGGTCGTCCCGATTTGACCAACTCCGCCGTCATTGACGCCTTAAAGTTTGTCGAAACGCTTTATAAGGAAAATTTGATTTCTCCGGGAACCTTCGCGAAACAGGAACAGGACAAGGTTGAGGAATTTGTAAACGGCAGAATAGGAATGACCATATCGTCATTGGCTCATATCAACATGATCCGTGAACGGAACCCAAATCTGAAATTCACCATCAGCGCCCTCCCCGCTGCCGACGGTTATACGGGCCGCCGGGGTCTGCCCTATGCGGCTTGGGGCATCGGTATCAGCGAAAAGAGTACGCATAAGGCGGAAGCGTGGAAACTGGTGGCCTATCTGATGAGTCCCGAAGTAAACAGCAGGCTTGTTTCCATCGCTCATGCCTTTCCCGGAAACGTAAACGCGAAGCCGGATTTTGTTGAGTCCGATGAACTTTACGCGAAAGCTTTCGAGATATTCAAGTCCGGTTATCTGGCCAATGAATTTACCGGGCTCCCCGTGGCGGAGGAATTGATGCGTATGTTCGACGAGGAAATTCAGCTCATGCTTGAGGGAAAACAAACGGCTGAACAGGCTGCCGCCGCCGCTCAAAAGAAGTGGGAAGCGGTTTTCTAAGCATCTGGATAACGGCGGCTCCCGGGGTTCAAATATGGGGGAGCCGCCTTACATTCAAAGGGGAGAATTTGTGCAGATGGAAAAGCTAAGAAAGAACAGTCTTTACGCGGTAAAGGGCAAGATCATTCCCTATGTGTATCAGTCGCCTGTCATACTGCTCCTTGCTCTGTTGATGTTGCTTCCGATTGTCATGGTAATAAGATATTCTCTCTATGACAACGTGATAATGAATCAATATCCTGTTTTTACAGGATTAAAGAATTATATTACGGTCATCAGAGATGAGACCTTTAGAATTTCGCTGGTTAATACCTTGTACTTCACCGTTATGAGTGTTATTTTCCATCTGATTCTTGGCATGATTTTCGCGCTTCTTCTCAATTCAAAGAATATACCGCCTGTTCTGAGGGGCCTGTTCCGGGTTTTCTATATAATTCCCTGGGTGTTTACCGCAACCATCATCGCAATCATTTGGCGGCTTATACTGAATCCAAACGGTGTCATTAATTATATATTACAATTTGCCCGTTTGGTTACTACCAAT
Source organism: Spirochaetaceae bacterium (assembly GCA_031257995.1). GTDB lineage: Bacteria > Spirochaetota > Spirochaetia > Treponematales > Breznakiellaceae > JAIRNN01. The sequence continues at coordinate 7,965 of JAIRNN010000082.1, forward strand.
ATTGAGTGGTTCGCCTCTACCGGAACCGCGCTTCATGCGGTAACTTTTGTGAACATTTGGGCCGGGTATCCCTTCTATATGGTTAGTCTCCTGGCAGGGCTTCAGGGCGTACCCGAAGATCTGTATGAGGCCGCGACTATCGACGGGGCGAGCGAACCGCGAAAATTCATAGCCATAACCGTACCCCAGCTTATGCCCATCATTGTCAGCATATCAATGTTGGATTTTATCTGGACCATGCAGGTTTTTGCCTTGGTTTGGATGACCACCGGCGGCGGCCCTATACACGTAACCGAAATGTTGGGAACTTATACATACAAGCTGGCTTTCAGCAGGTATCAGTTCTCAACCGCGTCCGCAAGCGCGGTGATTATTCTGGTCATTTCGATGACCGTGGCATTTTTCTATATACGACATCAAAAAGCGAGAAATTGACTCTATGGTTACACGTCATAAAAACTTAACGCGCTTGTTTACTTACATCGGACTCCTCATCGGCCTGTTGTATGCTTTTTTTCCGGTATTGTGGATGTTCTTTGCCTCCTTAAAATCAAATACCGAAATCTTTTCCTGGCCCCCGCGTTTGCTTCCCGAAGTATTTACCTTGCGCTCTTATAAAAACATCCTTTCTGATCCGGTCAAGATACGTTTCTTTATGAACAGTTATCTTGTCGCTCTGTGCGTAACCGTCTTGTCGCTTGTCATTGCGATCCTCTCCGGATATAGTTTCAGCCGGCATAAATTCAGATTCAAGAAAGTGTTAAATCTTTTTATTATCGCGACTCAGACATTACCGCCTATCACCCTGTTGATTCCTTATTTCGGCATTGTGGTGGCGCTGGGACTCTACGACACCTATCGCGCTTTGATTTTGACCTATATGGTTTTTACCCTGCCGTACGCAATTCTGATGATGACGGGGTATTTTAATACTCTGCCCAAAGAACTTGATGAAGCGGTAATGGTTGACGGGGGGTCAAATTTCTTCGCTCTTTGGCGGGTGCTGGTTCCGAATGCTCTGCCGGGAATAATAGCCACCGCGGCATACACCTTCCTCCTCTCGTGGAATGAATTTCTTTTTGCCCTGACCCTGACGAAATCAACAGAAATGAGAACCGTCCCTATTGGCATTCAGTTGCTCATGGGCCAGCACGCCTACGAGTGGAATGAAATGATGGCAATGGGTATTCTGGGATCGCTTCCCATTCTGATTTTATACCTTGCCGCTCAACGGTATTTCCTTGCGGGGATGACTTCCGGGGCAGTAAAAAGTTAGTATCATTTCGCCTTTAATCTGTGTCGCTTTAAACTTTTTTTAAACTTTAAGGAGGAATACATGAAACGTTCGGAAATCAACAATTCCATCAAAAAGATGGAAACCCTTCTCGCAAAGCACGGTTTTTTACTTCCCGGTTTTTGCCATTGGACACCCGGAGACTGGTCGCGCAAGGGTGCGGAGTACAATGAAATTCGCGACAATATGCTCGGCTGGGATGTAACCGATTTCGGCATGGGTAAGTTTGCAAAACTGGGACTTACCCTTGTCACCATTCGAAACGGCAATGTAAACAACAAAAAGTACCCGAAGACCTACGCCGAAAAAATCATGATGATTCAGGAGGGACAGGTTTGCCCTATGCACTTCCATTGGAACAAAATGGAAGACATTATCAACCGTGGCGGCGGCGATCTCGCTTTCAAACTCTATAACGCCGCCAAAGACGAGCGGCTTGCGGATACTGATGTGGAAATCAACAAGGACGGGCGCAAGTACATGGTAAAAGCCGGGGAGGAAATTATCCTGAAACCGGGCGAAAGCATGTGCCTGTCCCCCTATTATTATCACGAGTTTTACAGCAAGCCCGGCGCCGGCGATTGTCTGATAGGCGAAGTTTCTATGTGCAACGATGACAACACCGACAACCGTTTCCTGGACCCTTTGGGCCGTTTTCCGGCCATTGAGGAAGATGAGCCGCCCTACCGCTTGTTGTGTACGGAGTACCCTGCGGCGAACCGATAAAAACAGAGGGAAAGACGCGGTGGATTTCCTGTGCCGTTTTATAGGTCCCGAAGGGAGAATCAAATTCAAGGCTGATACGCTTAAGCCGGTAATTCGGCTGCGGTGCAATGAGTGCTTCTTCCCAGCCCGGCGCGGCGCAGCGTAACCCGGCAATTCTCGAATAGATGGCTTCGCAGACCGAACCGGCGCTGTAATGATTCAGGAAATTCATGCCGACACCGCTAATGCGGCCGTCGGGAAGCAGGGAATTATTCCAACGTTCCCATAATGTTGTTGCCCCAAGGTTCACCGCGTAGAGCCAGCCGGGAAAGGATTCGTTAAAAAGTATTCTGTAGGCATCGTTTACCATACCCGCATCCATGAGCGCAGGCAACATAAGGGAGGTTCCGGTAAAGCCGGTTTTAATACGGTATAAATCCTTCGCAAGCCGCGCTTTAAAACCTTCGCCCACTTTTTCCCTGTCTTTATAGATGTCGTAATAAAGAAAAAGAACATAAGAAGTTTGGGTTTCCAAGCCAAACATAGTTTTACTTCCGCTAAAAACGCAGTTTTGCAAGGCTTTAGCCAAGGGCTTTTAAGCCCCAAAAACTGAACAGCCTGTTTCAAAACTCGCTCATGTTTTGAAACAGGCTCAAGGGATAATGCCGCGAAACTCCCCCTATCGCGAGGAACAGCGGGAGATGTTGACAACAAACAGGACGATGAACAGGCTTAGTTCACGGCCATAAACAGGCTTAGCCCGCAACCATTCACTTAGACAGCGTGCCGGGAGGCAGCGGCACTCCCGCCAACCGACAAGCCATCACACGAGGGCACGTCTGTCCCTACGCCTTACCCGCAGAACCAAGCACGTTTTTGTTCTTCGCCGCATACATCTTTTTAAGCTCGTCGCGGGCGGGGCCGAGGTATTTGCGCGGATCGAACTCGTCCGGCTTCTCGGCAAGCACTTTGCGGATAAGTGCTGTCATCGCCAAGCGGCCATCCGAGTCGATGTTGATCTTGCACACCGCGCTCTTCGCCGCCTTGCGGAGTTGCTCCTCCGGAATACCTACCGAATCGGTGAGCTTACCGCCGTACTTCTCAATCATCTTCACATACTCGATAGGAACGGACGACGACCCGTGCAACACAATCGGGAAACCGGGAATCTTCTTCTCGATCTCCTCGAGAATGTCGAAACGGAGCGGCGGCGGAATAAGAATCCCGTTCACGTCGCGGGTACATTGCTCCGGCTTAAACTTCGCACGGCCATGACTCGTGCCAATCGAAATTGCCAGACTATCCACGTTGGTCTTCTTTACGAAATCAATCACCTCGGAAGGCTGCGTGTAGTGGCTATGCTCGGAAGACACGTCATCCTCAACCCCGGCAAGCACGCCCAGCTCACCCTCAACCGTCACATAATCCTTCTGAGAATGCGCGAAATCGCACACTTTCTTCGTCAGCGCCGCATTCTCATCGTAGGCAAGATGGGACCCGTCAATCATCACCGACGAAAACCCCGTCTCGATACAGTCCTTGCACAACTCGAAACTGTCGCCGTGGTCCAAATGAAGCACAATCGGAATGTCGTAGCCCAACTCGTGCGCGTACTCCACCGCACCCCGCGCCATATTCTTCAACAGATTCTGATTCGCATACTTCCGCGCCCCTGAAGAAACTTGCAAAATAACCGGCGACTTTGTCTCGACGCACGCCGCGATAATCGCCTGCAATTGCTCCAGATTGTTAAAATTGTACGCCGGAATCGCGTACCCGCCCGAAACCGCCTTCGCAAACATATCCTTGGTGTTCACCAAGCCCAATTCCCTATAACTGGTCATAAGACCTCCTTGCAGTTTAATTTTCATTATACTAGCACACGCCGCCGATCATTGCTAGTAGCCAGGATTAGGTGGGGGATGCCTCCCCCTCGCTCCGGACACGCACTCCGGCCGATAAGCCCGCACTACGCCTAAAGGCGCGCCCACACCTCCTTCCGTTTGGTCCTCCGCTCCCCCCCCCCAATCCATCTGCGGGGTGCTACCACCCCCGTAACACTCCCGGCATTAATTACAGGCTTTCATCACGAGGAATCACAGATTGCATGGATGTCCACAGGCGAACACGGATAAAAAGATCCACAGATTACCCAGATTTCACAGATTAAGAGATGCTCGG
>JAIRNN010000085.1 GCA_031257995.1 Spirochaetaceae bacterium
CCATACTTCCCGCAGGCCGCATCCTCCACTACACGAAGCTTGAACGCCTCGCTGTACCTTATCTCATCTCTCATCTTTCGACTCCTTATGTGTCAACTTTACACCAGGACGCGACAGAAGCGCACGGACTCCGAAATCTGCCATTATCCATTTTCAATTATCTATTTTTAATTCCCCGAAGGGGGGAACCCCCATAACGCCCCCATCCCGGCTTCCCAGCCATCATCCACTCATACCACCGGTAGTCGCGGTCAAAATGACTCATACAAGATATATGGGAACCGTTCAGGGTCCAGCCTGGGTGCGGGTTTGCACTCAGCCTGGACGCGCCTCCGGATCATTGCCGGACCATTTCTTGCAGAGCTTCGTGAATGACGTTTTCATGTCTCATAGAGTATATTTTCAGGCGTTGCGGATAACGCCGGAACGGACTTTTCAGCGGGCAAAAACCTCCTCCTTCCCACACGGGAAGGAGGGGTTAGTGATGGTTATTCTTCTTCAGAATTCCATTTCACTAAACTGGCTGAGCGTGATAGTACTTGTCGCCGCAGTGATGGAGTATTTTACCGGATCGCTGCCGTCTCCCGCGTAGAAATAGGTCCCCCCGCTCTCACCTTCACCTACCCCGATGCCCAGCATGATATAGTAATTGCCGGAACCGGTCCATGCTGAATCATCATCTGTCTTCAGAAGCGCTGCCGTTACCGAGCTTCCTGAGACAGTTCCGCTTCCCGTTAAGTCCGGTTCCGATTCCTCCTCCTCAAACATAGACCAAAGCGTAATGCTAACCGTTTTCCCTTCGTCATCCGAACTGATCCCCGAGATCTTGATGCTCTTTGCGCCAGTGTTGTCATCGCCGCCGCCGCTGTTTCCGTTGCCGCAGCCGGAAATCACGATGGTGAACGCCAGTAGCGCCATAACTATACCCGTTAAAACATTTTTCTTTGCCATTTTATATCTACTTAATTTGGCTGAAAATTTTCCGTCATACGCCCGGTTAATTTGGATTTGGACGCACAACATCCCGTTTCCGCGAACGGCGCGGATGCCGTGAATAGGGTGGAGGTTACGTCATAAGCCGCCTCCTTTGTGCCCCGGCAGCGAAGCAAGGCGGCAGGAAAGAGTGCCGGACAGACGGTGAGCCTTGACCGGAGGATAACCTGTGATGGAAGGGGCTGGAAGATTAGGCGGACGGCCTAACTTGTCGTAATCGGGATCGGTTTTTTTGGATGGGGGGATAGAAGTGGTCAGTACGAAGCGCGACTCTATTTACGCCGATACATTCGGCACAATGAGAAAACACATTGCGCGGCCCGCCTGTTTTTCGCACGATCTCCCCTTTGGCGGCTGTCCGCCGTCTGATAGTATAAGCCTACCACAGCGCAAAGAAAGCGTCAAGCCTCCTTATCACCGCCCGCGCCCTGAAGCGGCCCCAGGTGTCCAATGGACACCCGGCATCAAAGATGCCCCGCCAATGGCATCAATCACGGCTTAATTACAAAAAACCGCAGATGGCGCCATCTGTGGTTCAATGTGATTGAGGCATGTAATTAAGGCGGGGACAGGCATCCCCCTCCCCCTGGCCCATCTGTCCGGAAACTTTAGGCTTGCCGGGACCACCTTTGGACCGTGATAAAGACTGGATTGTATGGATGGAGGAGGACAAGCCGCCGCTATCCCCTTCTCGCGCTCTTTACGCGCGCCTCTCCTCCTTGAAATCTTTGAGGCCCCTCTCCGCCTTGAGCCCCTTGTTTCCCGCGAGTCCCGTATTCCCCGTAAACCCCGCATTCCCGTCCCGCTTCGCCGCCGCCAGCACATTCCGCAACGAACTACAGCTCGCGCAATGCGACTGTACCAGCGGAATCGCCTGAGCCGCCGCCTTCTTTTTCGCAATCTTGATCATCTCGTGCGACACCGGATTCGTGAACAACACAATCAAGTCCGGGTTCCCCATCAAACACTCAAGGTTTCCCTTAGGCTGCGTATAAATCTTCGCTTCGCACCCATGCTCCCGGCAAATGTCCCGATACCGGCACACCATCCGGTCATTTCCCCCAATAATCACCACACTCATACTTTACTCCTTGACTATCATACATTCTTATTTCCTAGTATTCCGATATATATTATATTATTCTAATATTTTTGACTAGGAGGGGAAAGTCTCCCCCTCGCTCCAGCCGTCACAAAACCGCGCCGCACGATGTGCTTAGGCGGTTTCGCGCCGTCTTCCGCTACCCCCTCTGCGGGGGATACCCCCGCAACGCCCCCTCTCCATCCCTGTTTACAGCAAATCTTCAATTGAATTTAACCGCAAAGGCGAATAAGGCGAAGAAGGTTTTCATCGGCTGTTCAGCGCCCTACCGCCAATCCGCCTGTTTCGCAAGCGTCCAATAGTACGTGTCCATCCGGCCACCCTTATTCGCCTTTTTCGCGGTTCATTTTTTCCTCTAAACGGACCGATTGGCAACTAAAATGCCGCAAAACGCTTGCCAAACGCCGCGCAAACCGCCTCGTCCGGTTCCAGATGCTGGATAAAGCCTTCCTCGAACACCTTTGCTCCGGCGGTTTCCGTCCGCTTCTGCCAGTCCCGCATCCACTGACCGTCACCCCAGTCATAGGTGCCGAACAACGCCACCTTCTTTCCGGACAGTTTCCCCTCGATGGACGTGAAAAAGGGATCAAACTCGTCCTCTTCCAGCACCTCGTCCCCCATCGCTGGGCACCCAAACGCGAACAGATCGTATTGATCGATGATGTCCGCCTTTGCCTTTCCCGTTTCAAGCAGCGTAACTTCCGCGCCGCCCTCTTTGAGCCCCTTCTCGACAGCCTTTGCCATCGCCTCGGTGTTCCCCGTGCTACTCCAATAAACGACTACCGCTTTGCTCATACAAGCCTCCTCAAAAAAAAATATAAATATATGATTCGCCCGCTGCCCCACGGCAACCGGCAAACCCCTTCATTCAACCCGCCAATGCGGCGGATGAATAATCCCGCACAATCGCGCCGCCGTTCTGGATATGCCTCAACAACACTTCCCGGCACCGCGCATACTCGGCAAACAGGGCCGCCGCCCACGCCGCATCCCCGTAAACCTGCCACATACCGCACAACTTGCAACGGCTACCCCGGTGGCGCATAAACCCCAGCACATCGGCGGGCGGATACCCCAGGAAGAACCCCACCTCGTGGGGGAAATCCGCGCTTTCCCGAAACCGCCGCCGCAAAACCATTAGGCACGGCGCGACACCATCCGCTGCCGCCGCCCCCAGCGGATATCCCAACCCATTCAGTGCTTCCCGCGCTTCGGGCACGTTCAAAGCCTCCGCCAACAGCCTCGGACGATAGGCAAAGACCAGCACGTTCTTGTCCCGCCGCCTGAGCAAGAGGAACCGCACGTTCCCCGACACCGGCTCTTTCGTCAGCGCCTCGTTCCAGCACGAAGGCCGGGGGAAAAGCGCCGCCGGTTTCTTTCCCATCAAGACCGGCGCACAGTGCCGAGCCAGCGTCATATCCAAAGCCAAACGGTTACCCGTATTCCGCATACCATCTCCCTTTCATTCGACCACAAAAAAAACCGAACCGGACGCAGTAACCCTTTTTAAGGAGGAGAATCCGCCCATTACACCCACGCCCGGCCCGGCGGCAATGACACTCCCTTTTCCAAAACACGTTCAAGTTAGTTATTGCTAATAGTGTTATAATGAACTAACAAAACCGTGTCAAGGGATTGACGCATTTTCCGTGAAAAAAAGTGAAAAAAAGTGAAAAAAGATGAAAAAATCACGGTTAACCACAGATGAACACGAGACTTAATCACGTTCAACCACAGATACTTTATGCTATTTTGTAAAAGGGGCAACTTGTGTCCGACGGGATATAGTAATTCTGCTTTACAATACCGAGAACATCTGCTATACTATGATGTATGGCATACGATACGAAATTCAGAAAGCGTGTAATTGAATATAAAGACGCTGGGCATACATTTAAG
>JAIRNN010000091.1 GCA_031257995.1 Spirochaetaceae bacterium
GACGATATATATAAACGGATCTCCGCAATAAACGGCGGTTTCGTTTCTATCGCCGTTTCGCAGACTTCCAATTTGCTTGTCATATAGCATATCATGTCCAGTTCCGACTATCACCAAGAAAAAAGCCGTTTGTTCAGGCTACACGAATCTTTTCAATCAAATGTGCGAGCTTGCCGGAATTGAATCAATCGGCATAAACGGTTATTCAAAAGGGTTTGGCTATTCCGGCAAAATCGGGAAAGATACCGACCACGCATGGAACGCCGTGCATATCGGAAACAAGTGGTATCTGGTGGATGTAACTTGGGATGCGGGGCCGATGGAGCGCAGGACGTTTATTAAGCGGTATTCCACCGCGTGGCTTTTTCTGGACTCTCGCCCTTTTCTCTACTCGCACTTGCCCGAACAGGCCGAGTATCAGTATTACGCGCCGATCCTGACCGCCGCTGATTTCATGCGGGAAGCCTACATTCCGGGGAATTTTTTCCAATACGGCCTTGCGCTCAAAACGGAAGACCCGGAGTATAACAATCTCATAGACGGCGGTTTTACCTTCGACCTTGTTATGCGTAATGCCAATGTTTCGCTATCAAGCACATTGAGAACGCCGGAGCAGCGGAACATAGAGGGCGCGGCGTGGATGGAACGGAAAGGAACGGCGGTTACATTGGATTTTGACGTGCCTGACACCAGCGAATATGAAGGCTATGTTTTCGCCCGGTTCAACAACGAGGAACACCCGCAAGAAAAAGTTGACATACCGGCTTTTGAGGGAGATTGGCTGCCGAGGACCGAAGCGCTTTTTAATACGGAAGACCCCAAAAACCGGAAAATAACCGAAAAAGAATTTGAGTATTTCAAGAGCTCTTATTACAAAGTTGCTGATAACGGCTGTTATTATTTTGCCGAAGACCAGTTTGACACGCCGCGCAATAACGCCGTGATGAAAGTCCATAAACTGCTGGGAATACCTGTTGACACGCTGGAAAGCGTTCTTAATTTTAACATCAGGGCGGCTTCGGGATACCGGGGTTTTGGAAATGGCGTTTTGAAGTACCCATACACCTTTTCAACGTACAACAATGTTTCCAATACCCAGCTCGTATCGCCCGTAACGGGGACATTGAAAAGCGGGGAAACGGAGACTTTTATTATTTCGTCAAAAAACTACGCCTCGTTTGCCATTATCATAAATGGGGAATGGCATCGTTTCACAAAAAACAGTAAGACCGGCAATTTTGAGCTGAGTTTAACGATTCCCGCTGATATACAAACATTGGAAATATCAGGCGGAACGGCGAAAACCGCCACTCATTGGGGACTTGTACAGTTTAACGTGATTCAGTGATCACTGACAGGTAATTTTAAGTTTAATCAATTTATTTTGGAGGATAGGTACCATGAAAAAGATTTTGTTTGTTTTTGGGTTGTTGGTGATGGGTTGGGGCCTGTTTGCCCAGAACATTTCTTTTGGCGGGCATTTGGCAGCCAATTTTGAAAATGTTATGCCGACGTTTGAGTTAGGGATTAATTTTTCTCGAGTCGATGTGTTGGCGGGGGTTAGTTTTTGGCTCTATCAAGACGAGGTTTCGTATGATAATTACCAAAACTTTAATGTCGATAGCAAAGTTGAGGAACGCTGGTTTAGGATTTTTGCGGGACTTGCGCCAAAGGTGGCGGCAACAGAAAAATTGACCCTTTCATTTCCCCTATTGGCAAAAATACAGTTTCGGGATGATGCTTTCAGCTTTGAAGATGATCGGACCTACTCGACATCGTCTCCCCAAAAGGTTGCCTATTTTGGTTACGGCATAGATTTCGGCGCTCGTGTGCATTATGCCTTAACGAAAAGATGGAACATATACGGCGGCACGATTATGAATGTGTTGTTTATTTCGCACAATAAATACACGTATTGGAAAAATAGTCCCGATGATACGTATACCAGGCAAAACAACACGATGAGTTGGTTTACCGACGGCCTTGTGGAAATGGGCGCGCGGGTTACTTTCTAAACGGGTTGCGTATGCGTTTCGGGATAGTGAAGTTAGGTGAAGGATATAAAGTATGCGTAAAATGATTTGTTTGGCAATAATGATGGCGCTCTCTGTTGAAGTTGCCTTTACACAAAACAAAGAAACGGATAAAGGTTTCTTTGTTACCGCCGGATTCCTCTATAATTCTGAGAAAATAGAGCCGGACCCCCAATTTGCTACCAGCGGAATGAACATGGCTGTTGGCTTGGGATATGATTTTGAGCCTGTTACCATCAATCTATTGTTTGATTTCATGTTGTTAGAGAGAATCGAATATCAAGGTTATGGTTATAGCAGAGACATGCAGATTAAAGGAGGGAATAACATAGGGCTGGGAGTGAATCTGGGCATAAAATTATTGAACGGCCGGGTGTTTGATATACTGTTGCCTGTTGGAGGATTATTCCGGTTCAGCGGGTTCGAGGTTAGGCATGACAGTGAAAGAAAATTCGAATATGCGTATATCAATGTAGAATCCGGGCTGGTACTTTCATGGCGTTTATCGAAAATGTTTGCGGTATCTGTACCGTTAAACATAGGGTATCCGGTTTACAAAAATTCCACGGTGGAAAATTATGCCCAAAAAGATTACGAGGTTTTTCATTATTCGCTTGGTATCGAGGTTCATATCTTAATAAACGGAATAGCGGATTCCGCAAACAGAACAACGGAGGTTTTACACAATGACAGATGATTTCTGGTTGCATGAGTTTGGGAACAAGGACACAGGAAAAGATTTTGCGGGGCGTACTGTAAAGAGAAGCGACTATATTGGTAATTTCAAGCAGGGAGGCAAACTGCCGGCGACCGCATGGGATTTTGAGGATATAGAACCGTTAAATCCAAACGGAAGCGAGAAGCATAAAAAGCGGCATAACGACATCTCGAATTGGCAGGTAGCAAATGTGGCTACAAACCGGGAAAAAGAGAACAAGACTTCTTTTACTATTGATGGTGTTCACTATCAGGTTGTTAAGAATACGCCGAAAATGACACAAGGCAAGCGTCTTGCGCCCTACCCGTATAAAGGGAAAAAATACTGCATCGTCATACTTGACGATTAATGCGGGGTATTATGCGGAAACGAATGATCAGGCGGGGTTTGATTGTCTTTTTGGGCGATGGTTTCGGGGTATAAGGAGATAAACTATGAATAAAATTATTATTTGTTCGGCAATAATGCTGGTTCTTTCTGTTGAAATAGTGGAGGATTTATGAAAAAAGCATATAACATTATGTATCTTTTTGTTTTCTTTCAGGTTGCTTGTACGGTAATGGCGCAGGGACAAAGCGCCAAATACCGAGAAATTATCGAAAAAGGGAAACTAACCCCTTTAGCCTCTTTATTATCCGAAAAGGAACTGGCTCAATTTTCAAAAGACGAATTGAGAATAATACGAAATACCATATTTGCTCAATACGGCTTTACTTTCGGTGTAGAAGATTTGAAAAAGCATTTTGAACAATTTGCCTGGTATAAAGCAACCGGATCTAATGTGGACCAATATTTGACCGATATTGACCGGGAAAATATAAGAATCATTCAAGCGTTGGAAAGCAATGCCGCCGCTCTGGAAGAGGTAAAGTCAGATAATCTAATCTATGTGGAAATTCAGCAACTGACATCACCGACAATAATAACATTCCAGTCGGTTGATGAATTCAGAAAATTGATTCAGCAATACAACATAACGGTTATTTTGTACAATGCCAATACATTTTATTTCGAGAATAATACGTTGATGTATAGCATTGCCTCGAATGGATACAAAAAGATCACCGAATACGAGAACGGTTTCAAACTTGGATTCAAAAATGGGGAATCCTATTATTTCGCGCTGGACAATAAATTGTCAAATCAGGAGGAAGTCGATTATTACAAGGCGCAAAACTATATCACATCCGCCGATTTCTTTGACGCGAGATCAATGGGTTTGATAAGCAACACCGTGCAGAATAAGATTGTAACCGTGACAGGACTCATAAGAAAATCAAATTTTCAAAAATTATCTCGGTATATAAACATATTATTATATTCAAACAATAGCGGTAGTATGCCGTTAGAAAAAATAAATACAACCGATATTGAGGAAATTGTGCGGAGATCGAATGGTTATATTAGACCATTTGGCGAAACAATGTATTATGTTTCGATACCGGTAAATTATAGGGGCGATGGTTATTATAGAGGTAATAGGCATTATGGAAGCGGCAGTGGAATTGGTGATGACGCTTTGTTCTATTACGCCCTTAAAATAGCGCAGTATTCAAATATCGAGGAGTATATAAAAATAACAGGCAACAATAATTATATGGGTATTATGAATTCAAGGGATGGAAATCATTATAATATAAAAGACAATGAAAAATTAACTGTGGAATTGGGTTATAAAACCTATGCGGATTTTGAAGACTCAATGGGCAGAAATATAACAAATAGCAAAGATTACTATATAGTAAAGCAATATTATTAAATGAAAGAGGCGGTTCCAAAACAGATACTGGAACCGCCAAATGTTTGTGCCGGCCTGAGCGGAGGGGTCGGCAAAATTTGCCGCGACTTCCCCCTTTTTAGCCACTAACCACTATCTTTTAGCCATTGCCCCATTTTGCGTTCTACAACTCGTTCTCGCGCAGTCCGTATTTCTCGGCGGGCCCGGTATCGCCCTGCGGCTCAATGTGTACCATAATGTCGTAGACATCCTCGACATTTTGTTTGATGGCTTTTTCGACGGCATCCGCAATGTTATGGGCATCGCGTACCGTGGTCGCGGGATCGACCTCAATGTCAATGTCAACGACCCACAGCCCAGCGACACGGCGCATCCTGACACGATGGGGATTGCCCGCTCCCTGCACGGAGCGTACCGCGTCAAAGACGGCGCGGTACGAGGCGGCATCTCCTGAGCCGTCCATCAGTTCGGTGTTGGTCACAACAAAAATCTCGACTGCCGACTTAATCACCCATAACCCGACCGCAAGCGCGGCGATGCTGTCGATGATCCCGATGTGCAGATATATGGAGAGGCCCAGGCCGATGAGAACGCCGCCTGAGAGCAACACGTCGCTTGCCATGTTTTTGGCGTTGGCGAGTAACATGGGGGAACGCGCCTTTTTGCCGAAGAAGTATTGGCTCAGCGCGAGCAGCAGTTTTCCCGCGATTGAGACTGCGGTAACGATCACGGCGGGCATTTCCGGCACTTCGGGAACTTTTTTCTCGATGAGAAAGAGGATGGACGAGCGGATAAGCTCCGCGCCCGCGAAAAACAGGAGGCAGGCGAGTAACGCCGTGGCTATCGTTTCCGCGCGGCCGTGTCCCCAAGGGTGGTTTTTGTCGGCGGGTTTGGAGATCACCTTTGACACGAAAAGCGTCATCACCGAGATGATCACGTCCACCGACGAGTCGATGCCATCGCCGACGACTGCGAGGCTGCCCGACACGAACCCTACGGCCATTTTTGCCACAGCCAGTGCCGCGTTTCCCAGCAAGGCCGTGATTGACGCGGTGCGAATGACTGCCGACTTTGTAAATCCGTTCATACCGCGCAGTATAGCACGTTTGGGAATATGTACGGACAGTGCCGAGAGACTCCCCTCCATCGTGGGTAGTGGGCGAAAAACGTTGCTTGCCAATCAGGTGGGGGAAGTCTCCCCCTCGCTACGGTCTTGCGCCCTCCGCTACCCCCTCTGCGGGGGCTTCCCGCCCCCGAAGGTGTCATGGACACCCCGCCCCCGGTAACAAAGACGGCTGAATAGTTATAGTAGAACAACTATATAGTCAACATATTTCGCCCTTGACCCCATCGTGGGGAACGGCGGAGAACAGAGGGAGGCATTGATAACGAACAGGACTATGAGCAAGCTTCGTTCACGACCATAAACAGGAATCCCCACAACAATTCACTTTAACCGCGTGTCGGGAGACAGGAGGGCTGCTGCCGGAGTACGGCTGTACTACCTCATGCGGCTGCGCCGCCTTGGATAGTAATGCGTCCTCCGGTAGCAGCATTCCTGCACGATAGATATGCTATTGAGGCGGCCGTTGGACGGTCCGGTTTGATAATCTATCGGCTGGATAGACGGTATTGAAGGCCGGTAAAAACTTTCCGTCTCCCCCCTATCCATCCATCCGTTTGGTCTTCCGCTATCCCCTCTCCTAGGGGTTCCACAGATGCCGCCATATATGATAACGCGGATAATTTTCCCGTCTGTTCATCAGGGATCATCCGTCTCATCTGTGGGCTTCTTTCCCTTGCTCCAGTTGGCGGGGTCGAAGATGTCGGTGTGGACGGTGAGGTATTCGTCTTCCGCGATTTTGAACGCATACTTTGCATGGCCGTCGGGGCTCCATGAGCCGGAGGTAGTGATTGTCACGCCGTTGTCCTTGTCGGGTTGGATGGGGTTTCCTGTCCAAGGGTTTCGCGGGTCCGGTATCAGGCCCTCAACGGCGAGGGACGGGGTGTCGGCGTTGGTCATAAAGGATTGGTCTACGGCGAGCGGGCCTCGCGCGTTAAAGTCCTTGACAAGATAGAGGGGGTTGTAGTTGACGAGGGCCTTCCCGTTGGGCAGCGTGATGTTGCCCTCGAAATCATGCTGGGAGCCCCAGCCGTGGTCGGCGGTGATGATGATGCGGGTGTTGTCGTAGGCATCGTGTTCCTTAAGCCACGCGAAGTAACGGGAGAGGAGGAGAAGCGCGGCGATGTTCGCGTGATAGGCGGCATCGCCGGCGTAGGGCCCGCTGCCCCGGTCGGTTACGGCTGCCGCCGGGCGGTATGCGGGGGCTTGCAGGAAGGCGGGTTCGTGGGTCAACTGGTTGGTGATGATAGCAAGCGTCCCTTCTCCCTCGTCGACGGCGGTGATTTCGGGCAGCACGTCCAGCGCCGTGTATTCGTCCAGCGTTAAGAGCGAAAAATCCCTGTTGGTTTCGCCGATTTTTGCCAGCCATCTTCCGCCGTCGTAGACGAAGAATCGCAGGAAGGGCGGAGCGATCCGCAGAAAGGAAAAACGCAACAGGTTGTACTGCAAGAAGGCCGACGCATCGAATACCCGCACGTCGCGGTTCTTTTCAAGCCAGTGCTTTGTGTACTTCCCGATGATCTTCACCGCGTCGATGGCGGGGTAGGGTTCGTAGATGCTGATGTCCGACTTGTAGTTGTAGTTGGCCCATGAGGGGTCGCTCACCGTGACGCGGAAGCCGTGTTCCGAGAAAACGCGCGGCATCACCAGCAGGGCCTCGTTGTGCTTTTCGACCAGCGGTGTCCCGTTGTTCGTTCCCATGAGGGCGGGCGCGTATTCGTAGCCGCCGAAGAGCGAGGGAACGGCTGAGATGGTAACCGGCCCCAGCGACACGCAGTTGGGATACCAGGTGAAGCCGGAAAGAGTCTCGTTCAGTTCCGGTTTTTCCGCGAAGATAGTGGGGATAAACGGCGAGAGCGCCCGGTCCAGCATCACCACCAACACGTTGTTCTCCGTTTTGGAAAAGGTAAAGACCGGGGTAAGCGTCTCCTCGCTTTCGACCGCCATCCCCCTATACCGCGTAAAGTCGCGCTGTATCTTGACAATATTAAAGACGGAAAAGGCGCAGAGCGATAAAAGCGCGATGATCTGCACGGAGAAGAGCCATTTTCTCTTCCGTATAAAGAGCAAGGCGGCGCCGACTGCCGCCAGCACGACAAGCGCGATTTCCAGAAGCACGATGAAGAACGGCTGGGAAAACTCGTCGTTTGAGAGGGTGAGCGTGATGGTCAGGTAGCCGTAGTTCCCGGCGAAGAGGTAGGTGTCGAGTAGCGCGATAAACCCGGCGGCGGCGAGGAACAGTGTTCCGTAAAAGCGTACCTTAGGGGAAAAGAGCGCGTAGACCACGGCGGGCCAGAGGAGGAAAATCCCGGCAGCTTGGAGCGCGGTCCGGGACACGAAGGGAACAGGCGACGCGAAGGGCTCAATAAAGGAAAACTCCTCGACGGACGAGCCGATGAGCCCTGAGGGTATCGCGATCCCGGCCAACACCCAGAGGATCAGCGCCGAGGCCGCGAAGAGCGGGCCGTTTCGCGCGGCGTAGAGCGATGCCGGAACATACTTTCGCTCAATCTTTCGGGCGAGCGCGGCAAAGGCGGGAAAGAAACAGACGAGGATAAAGCATCCTGAGAGGGCCGCCCGCTTCACATAGTAGCCCTTGTCGAATATGAACAGCAGATAGAACGCGGCGGAAAGGGAAACGGCGCACACGAGGCCCCATAGGGGCTTTCCTTGGTGGCGGCGTAAGGGGAGATTGCGGCGGTATCCCCCTACGGGGGAATCAAAAATGGATGATGACATGTTTTCCATTTCACCAAAGGCGGGAAATGGGGGCGGGGCATCTATGATGCCTTCGGGGGCGGGCCCCTCCGGGGGAATGGGTGATGGGGGGCGTTGCGGGGGGCTGTCCCCCCGCAGAGGGGGTAACGGAAGACCTGCTTGCGGGGCTGGAGTGAGGGGGAGGCTTCCCCCTTTATTTGTTGAATTGCTGACTCTGAGCGCGATGTTTTTGGCAAGCGAAAAGAGGTTGTTACACGTCCAGTAGAGTACCAGTCCGGCAGGCGAATCGTAGAGCAGCGCGAGAAAGACCGCCGCCATGAGGTAGAGCTGGGCCGCATCTTTTTTGGGAAGTCCCTTCGTGTACACGGCGGCCGCCGCGCAGTTGACCAGCGTCATCACGATGGGAAGGAGATTGACACCGCCCCAAAGCGGGATGAGCGCGTCCGGCATACCTAAGTCCTTGATGAACAGAAACGGCTCGCCCTTCAGGACTTGCAGATTTGAAAGGCAGATATAGGCGGCCATGAAAAAGGGTATCTGGATGAAAAGCCCGATTGAGTTACGGAGGCCGTAAACCGGATGGTAGTGGTTCTGCCGATAGCAGGCCGTGATCAGGAGGTGGCGCTCGTCGCCTGAAAAAACGCTCTTGATGACGCGGAGTTTCCGGGCAAGACGCGCTTGGGTGCCGCGTTCCACCTGCCGCCACTTCTCCGCCATCATATAGAAGGGATGGGTCAAAAGGGAAATCGCAACGCTCACCACGACAACCGCCATGCCGTTGTTCAGCATACGGCTAAAAATCATGAAGATGACTTCGATGATCTGGATGATCGGCTCGATGAGTATCGTGTACAGTCCATCAATAAACATTGTAGTTATTATGCCAAAAAGACGTTAAATAGGAAAGGGCCGTGCTTGACCTTGCCGGTGCTAAGGGCTTGCATCTCGCCGTGGAAACGAGGATTTTTTACAGCCACGAACCAGGCGAACTTTTACCTTGATGAGACTGGTTCTAAATCCTATGTTGTGGAGCGGGCAGACCTCTCTTGGGGCCATCTTGGACCGGGATGTATGAGGCGGGCTGTAACTCCTTTTTGGCCGTGATCCAGGGCGGTTATCCGGGTGGAGACGTGGGTTTGGCGGCGTTTTTCGCCGAAAACCGGGCCGTTATCGTCATCCCGGGCGACCTAAGGCTGTCCCAACTCAAGATGTAGGACGCCGCCCCCGCTATCGGCGTGTTGGCCGACTTTTCCACCGCCGCCCAGTCAACTTCCTCCGCCCCCTCAGGCGGCTCCCCGTCCAAGATCTCCGACTCGTACCGCTCTCCCCACACGTGCCCCCTCCGTCCCACCATTATGTTGAACCGCAGGGAAAACGTTTGTTTCAGCAGCTACATTATCAGCGGCAGCTTAAAGCCGTCTTCGGGCTTGATATAGAACGTGAACCACGCCCCCTCAAGCCGGAGTCCGCGCATCTTGAAGGGATAACGCTTCTTGATCTCGCGAAGTACGCGATAGAGGAGCACTTTCGTCCACGGCAACCGGAACAAGGGTCCCTCGATATTAACCGCCGTCCGCACCTCGTACCATACATTTTCCGCCAACTCTCTTTCTTTTCTCATATATTATAACCTCATACACTATATGTACGCGCCCGTCAAAACATTCCGGAATGCCTGTCAAAACCGGCCCGTCAAAGGTTAAACACTGTGCAACCGCCTTACAAACGCAGGCCGCGAACCCGGCAAACACGCCTCCGCAGACGTGTTGGCCGCCCCCCGCTATTCCGCCTTCACCTTGCCCGCTATCGGGCAGCCGGCGGTAAGCGCCCCGATTTTAGACCGGGCCGCATGGCGGCGCCCAGGTTCATCCTGATTTCCACCGAGTCCCAGCCCTGTTCTTCAATGAAGGCTGACAGGGCCTTGTTCCGGCGAGAGCTTAAAAGAAACTTCCCCTGAATCTTAGAAAGCGTGTCAAGCAGCCTTTCAAAATCATCCTGCGTGCAGCCGCCGCGGCGCCCCCGATCCGCGCCGGCATAAGGCGGGCCGCAACAGAAAAAGGTCTCCGGCGCGCCCCTGCTTCTGATGAGCCGCGGG
>JAIRNN010000112.1 GCA_031257995.1 Spirochaetaceae bacterium
GTGGCCGGGGGGGGGGGCCCCCCCCGGGGGGGGGGGGCCCGGTAGCCGGCCCCACCCAACCAGCCCGGCCGGGGTTGTTTGTTTGGGTTGGGGGGGGGCCGGGGGGGGGGGGGGGCCTGTTACATTTATCTGGGGTGCAGCATCTTTTGGGCCCACGCCGTGTTGAGGAAATGCCGAAACGCGCTCAATGTTTCGCGCGAGGCATTGGGGCGTCCCCCTTTAAGGTATCCCTTTCCCCCGTAGGGGGAACCGCCGCGACCTCCCATCGAGCCGCCCCCAAGGAAACCCACCTAGCGGGGGAGAGAACGCCTGCTTCCCCCCGTAGGGGGGGCAGACCCCTATTGCCCGATGGGAGGGCTCTTGAAACCCGCCTCGTGGGGGAGAGAACGCCTGCTTCCCCCCGTAGGGGGGGGCAGACCCCTATTGCCCGAGGGGAGGGCTCTTGAAACCCGCCTCGTGGGGCTCATTGTTTTGGTTGTTTTTGTCGAAAGGAGTAGTAAGGTTTAGCGCACGTGATTAATGAAGGAAATATATGTTTGGTTTGAAAGCGTCTGACATAGGAATGGACCTCGGTACCTGCAACACGCTCATTTATATCCGGGGTAAGGGTATCGTGGTAAACGAGCCGTCTGTTGTTGCCGTGGAGCGCGGCACGAAGAAGGTGATGGCGGTGGGGACGGACGCGAAGCGTATGCTTTGGAAGACTCCGGCCAACATCATCGCGATACGGCCTATGCGGGACGGGGTGATCGCCGATCTCGAATCCACGGAGAAGATGATTCGGCATTTTGTCTCGAAGGTGATTCCGCGTTACCAGCTCCGAAGGCCGCGCATGATCATCGGGATTCCGTCCTGTATCACCGAGGTTGAGAAACGCGCCGTGGAGGAATGCGCGGCGAAGGCGGGGGCCCGCGAGGTGTTGCTCATTGAGGAGAGCCGGGCGGCGGCGATCGGGGCGGACATCCCGATCTTTGAACCGGCGGGCCACATGATCTGCGACATCGGGGGCGGCACGTCCGAGATTTCCGTCATATCGCTGGGGGGTATGGTCGTCACAAACGCCATCCGCTTGGGGGGCGATGAGTTTGATGAGGCGATCATCAAGTATGTGCGCGGGGTGCATAATCTTATCATCGGGGAACAGACCGCCGAAAAGCTCAAGATTGAGGTCGGAAACGCCGTGCCTGAAAAGTCTATCGAGAAAGTGGAGATTAAGGGTACCGACGCGATCACCGGGTTGCCGCGCCGTCTTGAGATCGACTCGGTGGAGGTCCGCGAGGCGTTGAAAGAACCGATCGCCCAGATTGTTGAACAGGTGAAGGCCACGCTGGGACAAACCCCCCCGGAACTGGCAGCGGACATTGTCGAACAGGGTATCGTGATGACCGGCGGCGGATCGCTGCTCAAGGGCTTGCCCAAACTCATCTCCAAAGAGACCGGGGTGCCGGTTATCCTTGCGGAAAATCCGCTCGACTGCGTGGCGCTGGGGGCCGGAAAGTACTTTGAATACGCGCGCAACTTTGACGCGGGACAGAGCGCCTATGAAAGCCTGAACTTCTGACGGAAGGGCAACGGGGCTGACGGATGCGTACCGACAAACAGGAAGGAAAGCGGCCTCGCCGGGATCATTACGTGTTCATCGGCCTGTGCTTCATTTCGTTTTTCTGTCTACTGTTTTCCACGCGGAGTTTTGTCGTCGATTTCCGTGACGCGGGGCTCTCCGTCTTTTCGGGGGTCCGTACCGGGGTCTATTCAGTCTTTTCATTTTTCGGGAGAACGGTCAACGCGGTCAAGGAACTCGCGCGGCTCCGCCGTGACTACGCCGAGCTTGCGGAAAAGATGGAGCGTTATGAGATTTTTGAGCGGACAACCGCCGAGATACGGCAGGAGAATTACCGGCTTAAGGAACAGCTTGATTTTTCCCGGTCTCTGCAATACAAACACACAGCCGCCGAGATCACGGGCCGTGACCCCGACAACCTTTTCATGGCGTTTTCGGTGAACAAGGGGAAAAATCACGGCGTAGAGGCCAATATGTGCGTGATCGCCTATCAAAACGGCATTGAGGCGCTTATCGGCACCGTGGTGCAGGCGGGGCTTTTCGAGAGCCTCGTGATGCCGGTTTACAGTGACAAGGCATATATATCCGCCCGTTTCGCGCAGTCCCGTTACGAAGGGCTGGTTGAGGGGCAGGGCGCGATTGACCTGCCCTTGCGGATGCGGCTCATTACCAAGCGGGCCCGCGATGAGATACAGGAAGGCGATCTTGTCATCACGAGCGGGCTGGGCGGCGTGTATCCTGCGGGCATCACCATCGGGCGGGTCAACAATCTGTATTTTGAAGAAGGCTTAACGTCGCTGGAGATCGAGCTTGCCCCTTCCATTGATTTTTCGCGGCTGGAATATGTGTTCATCGTAACGCCTGAAAATGGTGCGGGTGAAGGGGAGGCGGCGTCTGCCGGAGCAAACGGTGGTTAAAAAAACACTTTTCGCCCTTTTGCTAATCCTCATCGCCGCATTGTTGCAATCGACGCTTTTCTTCCGGCTTTCGATATACTACGCGGTACCGGACATCGCGCTTCTTGTTCTCGTTTTCGTGTCTTACGTCAACGGGAGCCTCATGGGACAGGCCACCGGGTTTCTCGGAGGGCTCCTGCTTGATTTCATCTCGTTCTCGCCGCTGGGCTTAAACCTGCTGGTACGCACCGTTACGGGATACCTTGTCGGGCTTCTTCGAGGCGTGTTTTTTCTGGACAGGGTGTTCCTGCCTGCGGTACTGTGCGCGGGGGCGACCTTCCTCAAAGCGGGCCTTCTTCTCGTATTGAACCTTTTATTTGCCGGCGCGATTCCGGTCTACAACTTCCTGGCTCCTCCCTTCTGGATCGAGTTGGCGATGAATACGGCGCTTGCGCCCTTCCTGTTCATGTTTTTCAGCCTTTTCGGGAAGTTGCTGGTGATGGAGAAGTCAAAACTATGAATTTCCCGCTCCATTCTCCTTTGAATGATCTTTCCGGCGACGCAAAGCCGCAGTTCCGCATCAAGGCGCTGCAGGCGCTCTTTGTCCTCGTGTTTATTCTGTTTAGTATGCGGCTTTTCTCTTTGCAGGTCCTATCCGGCGAAGTCTACCGGACGCGGGCCCAAGATATTGCGCGCCGGACGGCTGTCATTCCTTCACAGCGGGGCGAGATCTATGACCGAAACTTTTCCCAGCCCATCGTACACAACACCGATTCTTTCGCGGTTTTTGTTGTTCCGGCGGAAGTGGAAAAAGGGGCCATCCCCGCCACGCTGGAACGGTTAAGCGCGATCTTGAACATTCCCCTCGCGCAGTTGGAACGGAAGCTCACGCCCCAGATGTACACGCTCTTTCAGCCGGTCGAAGTGGCCTCAAACATCAACTTCGCCTCAATCGCCGCCCTCGCCGAACAGGTTCACATCCTGCCCGGCGTTTCTTGGCAGTCAAAGCCGATCCGCACCTACCCCGAAACCGGCAGCATCGCGCATATCGTCGGCTATGTGGGCGACATTACCCGCGACGAACTCACCGTCATGTACAACGAGGGCTATATCCAGGGCGACATCATTGGGAAGAGCGGTATCGAACGGCAGTATGACAAAGTCCTGCGCGGCACCGACGGCAGCGAGACCCGTGTTGTTGATGCCCGCGGGCGCAGAATGGCGGGCGGGCAGCCGGTCGAGCGGGTGAACCCGGTTATGGGGAAAAACCTCGTGCTGTCGGTTGACGCGCGGATTCAAAAGCTCGCGGAAAAGGCTCTGGGAGAACGTATGGGCGCCGTCGTGGTGTCGCGGCCTTCGACGGGAGAGATTCTGGCGATGGTGTCGTATCCCTGGTATGATCCCGCCATCTTTGTCGGTAACGACTCGACCGCCGAATACCAGCGGCTCGTGAACGACCCCAACAAGCCCCTGTTGAACCGCGCGATACAGTCCAGTTATCCCCCGGCCTCGACGTTCAAAGTCGTTTTGACGACGGGCCTCTTGAACGAAGACCTGTTCCCCGAAAACCAGACCATATTGTGCCGGGGTGAGCTCGACTACGGAAACAGAATCTGGCATTGCCATGTCAAAACGGGGCACGGAAGGCTCAATCTGAAACAGGCGCTGGCCCAGTCCTGCGACATCTATTTCTGGACCGTGGGCCGCGACTATCTTGGTGTGGAGCGGATCGTCTCTTATGCGAACGAATTCGGCTTCGGGAAGGCAACGGGCATTGACCTCCCCGGCGAGATTGCCGGATTTATTCCCACGCCGGGCTGGAAGGAACGGCGCACGAACGAACGCTGGCAGAACGGTGATACGATGAATATGTCGATAGGGCAGGGGTACACCCTTGTTACGCCCTTGCAGATGGTGAACATGGTTTCGATGGTGGTCAACGACGGGGTGGTCTACCGGCCCCACATCCTGAAAGAAGTCCGGAATCCGGTAAGCGGCGCGATCGAAACAACGGCGCCGCCCGAAGCGCTTTACCGGAGCGACATCAAGAAAGACGTGTTTGATACGGTAAAGACGAATATGCGCTCTGTGATCAGCGAGGGCACCGCGCAGTATCCGCTGGGCATTAAGGCGGTGGAAATCGCGGGAAAAACCGGCACAGGCGAGGTGGGGCTGGCCAACCAATGGCATTCGTGGTTTGCCGGTTACGCGCCCTACCAAACGGATAATCCTGACGAGCGAATCGCGGTTTCCGTCATCGTGGAAGCGGTCAACACATGGGAATGGTGGGCGGTTTACGCTTCTTCCATCATCTTTCAGGGAGTGTTTGCGAACCAAAGCTATGAAGAGGCGGTACGCGCGCTCGGCTTCCAGTATCTCATCCCCATTGCAGGACGGCGTGAATAATGCGGCTCAAAGATATAACCGAGATTGACTTTCCGCTCCTCATCGCCACGATCGTGCTGACGGTCTTCGGTATCCTCTTTATCTATTCCTCCGGCATAACGTCAACGGGCGAGCTGGTGTCAGACGAGTATATTAAGCAGATCGTCTGGGGTTCGAGCGGCCTCGTGATCGCGCTGCTCCTAGCCCTGATCGATTACCGGCAGATATACCATATCTCCTTTTATCTCTACTTGGGGACGCTCGTCTTGCTGGTCTACACCTGTGTGGCCGGCCGTTATGTGAGCGGGGCACGGGCGTGGATCGGTATCGGCGGATTCGGCATCCAGCCCTCGGAGTTTGCCAAACTCACCACGATCCTCTTCTTGGCCCAATACCTCGACAGTTCAAGACGCGCGAAAAATGAATTCTTGCGGCTTGTCGTTTCCTGCGTGATAGCCTTTGTGCCGATGGCATTGATACTGCTCCAGCCCGATTTTGGCACGTCTCTCGTATTTATCCCGATCCTCTTGTCGATGACGTTCATCGCCGGCATCGCGGCCCGGTACATCGCGTTTATGGTACTGTGTATCGCGGGTTCCAGCATCCTCCTCGTCCTCCCGCTCTGGCAGGAGTTTATACTGAAAACGAACCTCGCCGTGATCAATATGCTGACCAGCCAAAGGTTTTCTCTGCTTGCCGTCCTGCTTTTGATACTGATTTTCGTGCTGGCCCTAGTCGGCTTTCTCACCTACAAGAAAAGGTATTTTTACGGGATCAGCTACGGCGCGGCAATCGCGGCCATTTCCCTTTGCGTCTCGTTTTTGGGACGGAAAGTACTCAAAGAGTACCAGATTATGCGTCTCATCGTGTTTCTCGACCCAAATATCGACCCGCGCGGTTCCGGCTGGCACATCATCCAGTCGACCATCGCCATCGGTTCGGGCGGCTTTTACGGGAAAGGATTCAAACAGGGCACCCAGAGCCACTACCGTTTTCTGCCCCAACAGAGCACGGACTTCATCTTCTCGATTTTTGCGGAAGAAGCGGGACTCGTGGGCGGCCTGTTTGTGTTCGTTCTCTTTCTGCTCATATTCTTCAGACTGGTCAAAATCCTGAAATCAACGTCCGACCCCTTCGGGATGTATATCACGGCGGGTGTATGCTCCGTCTCCTTTTTTCATTTTATCATCAACGTCGGTATGACGATGGGCATCATGCCGATCACGGGTATCCCGCTCCTCTTCATGTCCTACGGCGGTTCCGCGCTCCTCTCCGCAATGGCCGGCATCGGCCTTTGCCTCTCCGTCTACGTCCGAAGATTCCAACACTAGGGCCCCGAAGGGGCTTTTCTTTGGGGGCGGCGTAAGTAAGGAATGGCGGCGGTTTCCCCTACGGGGAAGGGAAAAAGGGGGATGCGGACCTCATTCACGGCTTGAGGGGAAAGGAGCCGGGGAATGTCCGGGGAAAAGCGGAGGCTGGTGATATACTGCTTTAGCTAGAAATACAGTGGTGTATTTTAAAGGGGGAAGTCTCCCCCTCGCTCCGGTCAGCTCAAACCCTACAAACCTAATGGTTGTAGGGTTTTGAGCCGTCCTTCGCTAACCCCCTCTGCGGGGGCCGCCCCCGCAACGCCCCCGGTAACAAAGACGACTGAATAGTTATAGTAGAACAACTATGTGGTCAACATAGTTCGCCCTTTACACGTTCCGCTCCGGCCCCGCCATTTTCAATTGAGCCTGTTCCAAAACTCATTTGTATTTGGGGCAGTTTTGTCAGTTGACAAAGAGGTAAGGAATTAACCGCGAAGACGAAGGCGGTTAGTAAACTACTGAGGCGAATAAGGATAGAGGCGTGCGTGCTGATTTGATACCGATTGGCTTTACAAGCCACAAGTAGTCTCGAAGGCTGACAAAAAAGACCTTCTGCGCCTTCAGTGCCGCGGCGCCGAAGCTGGTATCCAAGTGCTGCTGCCTTTATTGGGCGCCGCACAGTGCTGTGTAATTGTATAACGCCCTCAATGTTTCGGGCACGGCATTGGACCTTAGCGGTTAAATTTTTTGAAGGTTCGTTGTAGTAAATATGGTTAAGAGATTCACTTGGGGTTTTGGACAGGCTCATTACTCTGTAAAGAATAAAATTTACACAAAAAATCCAAGTAAAAGCCGAGGGAATGGGGCATTGGTGAAAAAACTCCAAAGATAATTTACATTACCATAATATATATACCATACATATCGGACGCTTTTGTGGTTAAACCAAATCAAATGTGACATGCAACAAACCGTATCGATAAAAATAGGGCGAGAGAAAACCCCAAAAAAGATAATCCACATTACCACCATGTAATATAAACCGCACATATTCATGCGTAATATGCGGTTTCGGCGGGGAGTCTCCTTCGCCCAAAACGATGAAGCATTCCCAAAAGACACCAAGTTCTTTTTCGTTTAGCGAAAGGAATTAACCACGAAGAAGAATGTACCTTGCCGTTTTGTTTATCGGCTGGTTTGCGGAATAGACGGGGGTTTTGGTAGCCGAGAATCATAACACATTACTTTCAATAATGTATATTCTGTCTACTATGAAATTTTGGAATGGCATCAGGTGGCTTTTCGGCGCACGTTCACTGCCCCAATGGAATAAACCACAAAAATAGATAAACCGTACCAGAGAAATGAAAGTTACGCTGTTCCGTTCGTATTGGTTCGTGTGGTTTGTAGTCATTAAAAATTTCTATATGTTTATTCTGCGTGTGCTTGACAAAACGTTGTGGATATGCGAAGATCAATGCAAGGAATACAATCTTGAAAATAGCCACAAAAGCGTATGGGATGATTGATGTCGACGAGCGGCAGCAGATAGCGTTTCCCGAAGGTCTCTATGGATTCGAAGCGTTCAAAACCTATGTTCTGCTGGATGCCGAACAGCAGCCCTACTATTATTTGCAATCGGTCGAGGCTCAGGGGGCGATGTTTATCCTGTTGAAGCCGTTTCTCTTTCGTCCCGATTATGAGATTGATGTCGCCGACGAGGAGCTTGCCGCGATTGGCCTCACCAATCCGGGGAAGGCGCTGGTGTTCAGTATCGTGACGGTGCCCGACGACGGTTCGCCGATGACGGCCAATCTTGCCGGTCCGATCGTGATCAACCGCGAGCGGCGTATCGGCAAGCAGATCGTGCTCACCGATCCGCGCTGGAAGACAAAGCACGACATACTGAAAGAGCTTTCGGAAAATGCGGCGGTTCAGGCCAAAGGCGGGGTGTCATCATGTTAATACTATCCCGCAAGGCAAACGAAAAAATTATGATCGGCGACGACATCTCGATTACCGTCATCGAAATCCGGGGCGACCAGATCCGTATCGGCGTGGATGCGCCTAAGCACGTGAAGGTCTACCGGCAGGAAGTGTTTGATTTGATCAAGGCGGAGAACCAAGCCGCCGTTGCCGCGCAGACGGCCAACCTGCCCGCGCTGGGGATAGAGGCGGTGCGGGAAAAGGTGCTGTAGGATGCCGGGTGTCCATTGGACACCTTCGGGGATGGGGTCTTAGGGGCGAATCCCGGGACTCTGCGTCCTTGGAGAGGGGGTAGCGTAGGAATTGTGTAAGGCCGTAGGGCCGGAGCAAGTCTGGAGCGAGGGGGAGACGGGGCCTGTTGTATTTATCTGTGGTGGAGCGTTTTTTGGGCCCCACACCGTGTCGCAGAAAATGCCGTAGACGCGCTCAACGTTTCGCGCACGGCATTGGGTGTCCCCCCACCCTATTCTCTTTTTTGAGAGTTGAAATTGAAGTATACACGACGCATATAGACGCATGTAAAGGAAATACTATGATTAGAGGCGGAGAAATTGTAAAGGGGACTTGTCTGTTGCAAAAGGGGCAGCCCTATCTGGTTGTCGAGCGCGAGTTCCACACCCCCGGCAAGGGCACGGCGATTGCCCGTATCAAGATGAAGAGCATCAAGGACGGCTCGGTGCTGTCGATGACGATTCCCACGCAACAGGAGGTGGAGGACGCGCAGGTTGACATCCATAAGTGCCAGTTCCAGTATGCCGACCAGGACAGCTACCACTTCATGGACAACGAGAGCTACGACCAATACGAGGTAAGCATCGCCGACCATGAGGATAAGAAGTTCTACCTGCAAGAGGGCGAAAACTACGAGCTTACCATCTGGGAAGGCAACATTATCGACATCAAGATCCCCTACAAGGTGGTGTTCACTGTTGCGGAGAGTGAAAACTATGTGAAAGGCGATACCGTTTCCGGCGCGACTAAGCCCATCGTCACCGAGACTGGCCTCACCGTGCGGGTGCCGCTTTTCATCAAACAGGACGAAAAGATTCTCGTCAACACCGAAACAAATGAATATGTCGAGCGAGTGAACAGTTAGCGTTCGTTTTCGCGTCATCGGGCAATTATGGGGTAATTTTATGAGAAACGTACTTGCCGCCGTTCTTATGCTCGTTTTGGCGCTTGTTTCCGGGTCGCTGTACGCGTTCAATATTGTTCATCTTTGGTCTATTGGCGATGCCGGTTTTGAGTATATCGTCCCGAAAAGTGATGGAGCTGCAGAGAATAGCGCGGGGCTTATGTTCAGCGTCCTCAAGTTCAACTGGATGGACACGGATACCGGCATCGGGGCTAGCCTTACTATAACCGCTTACCGCCAGTACAACGATGAAATATCGTGGCCTGTCCCGCCGCTTGAGCTTATGTGGAATCCGGTGTCGATAAAAACGCCCGCCGGGTATCTTGAGTGGGGCATTTATGACCGCACGGCGTGGTTTGCCAACCTTTCCGCGATGAATGAGGGACGGGTTACGAACAGTATCGGTACGCGGTTTATCTTTTCATCCCACCCTTTCGGCAAAACGCCCGCACCTCACCGGGGAACCTACCATGTCAACCGAGTGCTGTTCTTTGAATACGAGGTTGGCGATCTTGTTTCGTTCGATCCGACGAACAACAAATTCCGGGTGGGGCTCACCATAGACATCGGCATACTGGCCGCTTCCGTGCTGACTGGGGGCGCTTACGTGGCGGCGTGGCCGTTTAGCAACACGGAACAGCGGAAGGGCCGATGGTAGCGGCTCAGCAATTCCGCAACGTCCCCGGCATTAACCACGGCATCGATCGCGGCCTTAATCACGGGGAACCGCAGATTACGCGGATGAGCCGGTTTCACAACCTCATGTTGCGTGTTGGGCAGACCTCTCCTATGGCCATCTTGAGCCGAGACATTTGAGGCGGTCTGTAACCTCTTTTTTGGCCGTGATCCAGGGCGGTTATCCGGGTGGAGACGCGGGTTTGGCGGCGTTGTGGGCCGAAAACCGGGTCGTTATCGTCATCCCGGGCGACTTAAGGCTGTCCCAACTCAAGATGTAGGCCATCGCCCCCAGTTACCGGCGTGTTGGCCGACTTGTCTATAACCGCCCAGTCCACCTCTTCCACCCACTCAGGCGGCTCCCCGTCCAAGATCTCCGACTCGTACCGTTTCCCCCCTCCATCAAAGAAAAAAAAAACGTGCCCTCTCCGTCCCACAATTATGTTGAACCGCAGGGAAAACGTTTGTTTCAGCAGTTGCATTATCAGCGGCAGTTGCAAGCCGTCTTCGGGCTTGATATAAAACGTGAGCCGCGCCCCCTCGAGTTTAAGCCCGCGCATCTCGAAGGGGTAACGCTTCTTAATCTCGCGGAGGTGGAGACTTCCCGCTGTCAACAAGTTAAGCAAATAGAAATTCAACCACTACCGGCTAAAGCCGGTAGATTGATAGTGGCGGCTTAAAGCCGCGAAATGTTACGGCTAAAGCCGCCTGAAATGTCCGTTCGCTGAAAGCGAACTCTAACGATTACGACTGAAACTCGTCCCCTTCTACCTTGAAATTGTTTTCCCCTTCCCCTTCTTTCTTAAACGGGTTCGCTATATATTCCCGTATCATTTCTTTCGTTACACTCCCTGCTGTCACACAGAAATATCCTCGCGCCCACAAATGCTGTCCCCAGTATCTTTTCCTTAATTCTGGACCTTACCCCAACTGGCAGGCACAAAGACAAGCGGGAATTATAACAGGTGAGGAGAAGAAGATGGGAAAGCAAGACAAAGCACGGCGGGTGTACACCACGGAATTTAAAGCCGAGGCGGCAGCCCTGGCCGGGGAACACGGGAAACCGGCGCGTCAAATCGCCATGGATTTGGGCATCAACGAGAACCGGCTGTACCGGTGGATACAGCGGGC
>JAIRNN010000195.1 GCA_031257995.1 Spirochaetaceae bacterium
AAACCGCTGTGTCGCGCCGCCAACAAAACAAAAAAAATCCGCCTGAGAAACCGCGCGCTATAGCGGAAGCGGTGAAACAGGCTGGCTGGGCGGCCCAAAAATGGCTTCCGGCGGCGGCCTTTCGGGACTCAAAACGGTCTGGAAGGGACTCCAAAAATTCTACACCTTGCTTGACTGCCACGTTTTGTTTGATTTTGTGGGTCAAAGTTAGCGCTTACCCCCTCTGCGGGGGTAAGCCCCCCGCAACGCCCCCGGATCATTGCCGGGCAATTTTTTGTGGATCTGTAAATGATGTTTTCATGCCTCATGGAGTATAGTATACTTGGCAGGAATAGCGCTGTCTGTGGGCGGCGTTGCGTCTGTAGACGGTACAATCACCGGAGTAGCATAGCTTGCCCGCAGACAACAGCACTACTCTTGCCCCGCCGACACGCCGCCACAGTAAATAGTACGGTGAGTTATCTCTGTCCCCGAAACGCCCGCCAACTGATGCCGTAGTGGTGGAGGCGCAATCCCATTTGGCGTTCCGTGATGCCCAGCCGCGCCGCCGCTTGGGACATGTTGCCTTCGGTGATCTTGAGGGCCTCGGTGATCATCTCCTTTTCCACGCGGGAGAGGGCCGATTCCAGGGTGGCGCCGGGCTCGGTGTTGGTGGAACGGGCGGTCTGGAGGCTGGGCGGCAGGTGGTAGGAGTGGATGACCATGTCGGTGGTGAGGATAACGGCGCGTTCGATACAGTTTTCCAATTCGCGGACATTGCCGGGCCATCTGTAACTGATGAGGAGGTCGATGGCCATTGAGGAGATGCGCTTGATGAGTTTGCCGTTCTTTTGGGCGTATTTTTCGGAGAAGTGGTCGGCGAGAAGCATGATGTCGCTCTTTCGCTGGCAGAGCGGCGGGATGACGAGGGGAAACACGTTGAGGCGGTAGAACAAGTCCTCGCGGAAACGCCCCTCTTTCATCTCGTCTTCGAGGTCCTTGTTCGTCGCGGCGATCACCCGCACGTCAACCTTTACCGTGCCGCTGCCTCCGACGCGCTCAATCTCCCGTTCCTGTAAGACCCGGAGCAGTTTCACCTGCATCTGCGGGGGCAGCTCGCCGATCTCGTCCAGAAAAAGCGTTCCCGTATGCGCTGCCTCAAACTTGCCGATGTGTCTGCTCGACGCGCCGGTAAACGCCCCTTTCTCGTGACCAAAAAGCTCGCTCTCGATAATCGACTCAGGCAGGGCCGCGCAGTTAATCTTGATAAAAGGGCTGTCTGCCCGGCGCGAAAGCCGCTGAATCTCGGCGGCGACAAGCTCCTTTCCCGTACCGCTTTCCCCGATGACCAGCACCGTCGCCTCGCTCGGCGCGACCTGCTTCACCATCTGGTATATGTCCCGCATCACGCTGGATGTCCCGATGATTCGGCTCCCCTCTCCGATTACGCCGCCGGGTATCTTCTCGCCGCCGCCATCCGCGCCTTGCGCCGTACCCCGGCTTGGCGGGAAACGCCGAAAACCGCGCAAACTCCGGTAATTTCCCTCGGCGGCCTCTATCTTCCATTGCTCTTCGAGTATCCGTTCCCGCAGTTTGGCCGAATCCGCGATAATCGCCGACACCTTCTCCAGAAACCCCCGGTCCGCAACCCGAACCGCGCCCGCATCGTCCCCGGCGATATGCCGCTCCGCGCTTAGTGTCCCGATCACCGCCCCGCCGGAACGAATCGGCACACAATAGTACGTCTTCCCCGCCATATCCTTTCGAGTCCGGTTCTTCGCGCGATTCAAAAAACGCCCCTCCTGCGACAGATCACTCACCGTAATCGGCAAACCCGTCTCGAACACTCGTCCGACAAGCCCTTCTCCCAGCCGGTAGATACCCCGCTCCTTCTCCTCCACCGAAAGCCCGTCTGCCTCCTCAATCTTGAGCAGTCCCGTCTCCCGGTCAAGCAATGTTACCATCCCCCAGGACAGCCCCGCCCGCATCTCAAGGATCCCCAACATCGGAGAAAGCGCGTTGCGCAGGTCAACGTGTTTGTCAAACGTCCGTGCAATCTCAAAAAGCGTCTCCAGTTCCCTGCGCTCTCCGTAGTCATCGTCAGCCAGTCTTTCCATCATATACGCCCATTTTACGACATTTTTGTAGTTTGGTGTACAAGAAGGCGGGGGAATCCTCCCCCTCGCTTCGGACACGCGCTCCGGTCGATATGTCCGCACTTTCAGTGCGTCCACACCTCCCTCCGCTTGGTCCTCCGCTACTCCCTCTGTGGGGCGCTACCGCCCCCGCAACGCCCCCGTCTCTATCCCCGACCATTATCAATTTTCCATTCCCCCGAAAGGGGAATGGGCAGACTTCTCCTGCGGCCATCTTTGGCCGGAACGCTTGAAGCTGCCTGTAACCCCCTTTTGGCCGTGATCCGGGCCGTTAGCCGGGCGGGGACGCGGGTTTAGGGGTGATTTCGAACGAAAGACGGTTGTCCACTGCCATCCCGTTCGTCCGGGGGCTGCCCCAAGAGAACGTGTAGGTTATGACCTCCGGTACCGGCGTTTCCGCCAACGTTTTCACCGCCTCCCAGTCCACTTCCTCCGTCCCCTCAGGCGGCCCTCCCCACAAGATCTCCGACTCGTACCGCTCTCCCCAGACGTGCCCAAGCCGTCCCGTCCGAACGTTAAACCGCACCGAGAACGTTTGTTTCAGCCACTGCATTATCAGCGGCAGTTGCAACCCGTCGTCGGGCTTAATGTAAAATGACACACATTCGCGCTCAATTTGAAGCCCGCGCATCTCGAAGCCGTAACGCCTTTTCGTCTCGCAAAGCACGCGGAGGAAGAGCGTCCCGGCTTCCGGCAACTGGAACAAGGGCTCGCTGATATTAACCGCCGTCCGCACTTTGTACCAGACATGCTCAGCTAATTCTCTTTGTTGGCGCATATACAATGCCTCCTGCACTATATATATGCGGTTGTCAGCCGTAGTGCTTTAATCTGACGGGAAAAAAGGGTGAAAAAGATGAAAAAGTCCGCAGATTACACAAATTAAGAGGGATGCGATGTGAAAAATCCGCGTCCGTCCGTGTCATCCGTGTTCATCTGCGGTTCCCATAATCCAAGCCGTCTGTAGTAAACCGTGATGTCCGTAAAAAATTTGCTCTTTTTTCATTTTTTTTCACGTTTTTTGGGGGCACCCGCTTGACAAAAATTTTCGGGTGTGGTATAAAGGCATTATCGTCCTGAATGTTGGGACGGGATTGTTGTTTACAGGGCAATAGTTGTATATGAAGAAAGTGCTTTTTTTAACGTATTCTCTCCTCGCGGACTCTTTTCGTTTAAAAAGACCCCCCCCCCCTCAGATGGGTTTTTACGCCCCTAAACACCCCTTGTAGGTCCTGTTTAGGCCCTTTTCACGGGGTTTTTCCCTTCTTTCAATTCCCCTTTTTCCGCGTTTCACGGGATTCTCGCATGCCGGAAACAGTGCTCATAAACACGCCGGCCTTCCTCCTCAAACCCATAAAAGAAGGGCCGCCCGTGGACGGCCTTCCGTTTTCATCGGTCCCGGTATTCTCATCCGGGTTGGGATTACCGTCGTTGAGCGTTGTTTTGGGCAGAAAACATATTGGATTTTTAATAGCCACGAACCACACGAACAGGCACGAATGTTTATTTTGCGGTTTTTTTATTCCGTTCGTGTGGTTGCGGGCCATAGGCCCGTTGTGGTTTGTGGTTTCTTTCGTGGTTCCGCGTTTCGCTGGTGGTTCGCATGCCGGAAACAGCGCTCATAAACACGGCAACTCTCCTCCTCAAATCCAAAAAAGAAGGGTTGTCCGTGGGCGGCCTTCCGTTATTCACGGGTCCGGTTTTGTGCTGGGGCTGGGACCGCCGTCTTTGAGCGTTGTTTCGGGCGGGCGCGCGCGTTGCGCGAATGGAAAAGGGAAAATGATGGGAATAGAACACGCGGTCTCAAAATCAGGTCGTTATCCGTTGTCAATTTTCAATTTCCCCCGAAGGGGGAACGCGCCGGAAACAGCGCTCATAAGTACGGCGGCCTTCCTCCGAAAAGCCAAGAAAGAAGGGCCGTCCGTGGATGGTCTTCCGTTTTCCTACGGGCTCAGGTTTACGCCGGGTCCGGGATTGCCGTCAATGAGCGTTGTTTTCGGCGCGTTTACTGCGAAGGGCTTTGTCAGGGACAGTAGCCGCGTTCCTTCTGGGAGGCAGTGCATGCTCCGGCTGCGCCTTCGCTTAGCAATGCCTCCCAGAGGGAGGCGTCTCCTGCCTCAGAAAGCATAGTAAACGGACCGGACAGGTGGGGTGGAGACTGTTTAGGTGTCGGTGCGGCAGCAGGCGGCGAGTTGCCGTTGGGGGAAAGCGCTACGCGAATGGATATATGGAAAGGGATGATGGGGGGCGTTGCGGGGATGGGATCCCGGGGCCTTGTTGCATTTATCCGGTGTGGGGCTTTTTTGGGGCCCGCACCGCGCCGCAGAAATGGCAAAACGCGCTCAACGTTTCGCGCGCGGCATTGGGTGCCGCAGAGGGGGTAGCGGAAGAATTGCGGAGGCCGTGCTTGCGGAGCAAGCTTAAGCCGGAGCAAGTCTGGAACGAGGGGAGACTTCCCCCTCTTATATAGAAATAAAGAGGAACCCCGAAAACGGCTGGCTGCCTGGAAAACAGTACCGTGATCGGGGTATAGAGACAAGGGAAAGGGTAACGCTTTTCTTGCGTCTTGTCCTCTTTTTATAAATGGGCGAAAGCCCAGGCTGTCCCGTATGGGAGAGCTTATTTTATTTGAAGGAGGACTTTTCTTATGCAAAGGAAAAAGTTCTTTTTGTATGGAATGACCGCTCTACTGAGCGTGTCATTGTTTTTAATCGGTTGCCCGACGGAGGTCGAGGTCGAGAAGATCGTGCCGGTGCCGGAGAAGATCCATCTGGACGAGAATGCCACAGACGAGGCTACGCTCAGGACGGCTCTGCTGCGTTCGGGCAATCTCAACATCGGGCTTTCGTCGAGTTTTAATCTGGCTGCGCCTCTGACGATTCCCACCGGGAAACTGGTCTACATCCTGAACGGGGTTACGCTGAACACCAACACCACTGCCGCCCTCACGGTCGAGGGCCAAGTGTACGTGGGTTACGGCGGGACGCTCACGGCTACGGCGGGAACCGGCAAGGTCGTGGTAACAACAGGGAGTGTCCGTGTGGTGCAGGGCGGCACGCTCGGTATCGACACGAAGCTTGCCGTTGTCAACGCGGATACCGAGACGGTTCTCGGAACTGCCGGCAAGGTGTCGGTCGCGGATGGGAAGCTGACCATAAGTGGCTCGCTGGCGACTGCGACCGATGTTACAGCGGCGGCGGACTACCTTTCGTCGGGAGACCTGAGGGTAACCTCAGCGGTTAAACCGAGCGAAGTTGCGGCGGCGGTGGCCGGCAAGGTGAGCGCGTCAAGGCGGCTTGCCATCACAACGAGCGGCACAGAGGACAGCATAGGCACCCTTGTCATCCCGGAGGGGGTGAGTCTCACCACCACCGACGGTCTTACAACCATCACCGGGCTCACCGTGGACGGCACGCTTACCGCCAACAGCGCGACAACATTGACCGGGCTTACCGACGGTACCAAGATTACCGGCAAGGGCTCCCTAATATCGGGCGATGTGGCGTCCGCTAAGGCGATACTCATCATTCAGAGCACCCTTGCTTCGGCGATCCTCGGCACAACCACTATCACCGGTGATCTGGAGATTCCGGCAGGGAAGGTCCGCACCTTTACCGCCGCAGCGGCCCCGTCCAGCGACGTTATGGTGAAGGGTACGCTTAACGTGGGCAACTCGCTCACCATCTTGGGGAACAAGAAGCTTGAGATTGCCAACACGGGAACCGTGGCGCTCACCGCCGCCTCTGGCAGCCTCGTGCTGACCAGTGGTGCCACCACTACCGGCGCGAAACTGACCGGAACGGGCAAACTGACAGCGGGCAAGACCGAGATCGTCGGCGGGACCAGTGGCTGGCAGTCGGTCGAGTCAAGCGGTACCACAACCATAGCGGCAACATCGGCGGTTGTTACAACGATTACCGCCACCAGCAACTCGGTGCTTACGGCTCAGGGTGCCGGCGCGACAATCACGCAGTTGACCGGGGCCGGCAACAACCTCTCCATCGCGGCGGCTACGATTATTAATCTTGGTGCCGGCGGTTCCATCGTGCTGACAAAGCAAGCGGGAAGTGAGGCTGCGGCAACAATAACGCTTGTTAACACCTCGGTAATCAAGGCGGGCACGGGCGTGACTACAGGGAGCTTAGTGAAAGCCGATCTGCAAGCCGGGCTTGTCGTCGGCGGCGCTACGGGCGTAGTTGTAGGTGATAACGTTACCGGAAAATCCACGGTATCATCGGCTGCTGGTACGCTGACCCAGATAATTGGAGCGGATTCCTCCAACACGATAACCGGCCCGACTGCGGCGGCAACGACGAATTGTACTATAAATAGTGCTGTTGCCGTGACCTCCTCCAGTTAATTCGGAATGTGTCCCCCGGCGCACATCGCAGCCGGGAACTTAGGCGGGACGGGGAATGACCCTGTCCCGCTTGACATTAACCAAATGGTACAACTGCCAAACGGCGGGCGACAACAAAACAGTCCTCATCCAACGAAGCTGTACCATTTAGCATATCTGAAACAGGAGAGTCGCTGCCGAAGGGTGGCATTGTTACCAAAGGCAGCGGCACCCTTGCCATCGGCACGCAACCACAGTAAATGGTACAACGGCAGCACAACCGTCCGGAGGTGGCGTTCAAACGGCATATCGACACGCTAACACTGTAAATAGTACCGTGAATAATGTTCACGGTTCATAGTTTCCATGGCCCTTGGAGATGCATGCCGTACCAGGTTTAAGTTTTCTAACATAACAGGACTGTTTACGCTGCGCCGCTAAAGCGGCTTTGTCTTCCGTTCGCTAGGTCATTGCGCTACGCTCCATTCCCACGCTCACTCCAGACACATTTGGGCGGCACGAAACCCTACGGGTTTCTTTATAGCGCCGCCCAAACTTCGCTACAGCCGGAACGTTACAGGAGCGGGACATCATTTTGCTTTAATCAAAATGAAAAAAATCACCGAAAGTGAAATTTTGATACTTTAAACTGCTGACTTGCAATTATGCCCCCGGAGCATATACTAGTTGAAGGGAGTGAAGGCGGTGAAAATACTATTTCTCCATGACGGGGCAGGCAAGGATATTGCCATGAACCTCCTAAAATATCCTGAAAAACACGAGATCGGA
>JAIRNN010000197.1 GCA_031257995.1 Spirochaetaceae bacterium
AAACCAACGCTCAATTTCACAAATAGCAAGAAAATTAAATGAAAGACCTCGAAAGACACTTGACTTTTTTACACCAAAAGAGGTATTATTTGAGTTGCGCTAGGAATTACCGACTGCCATTTTAATAATTCTTTTGTATACATTTCAGGATAATTTTTACTCGTATATATTTTTTATCTGGATCAAGTACAGTTAAATATTCATTTAATTTAACAACAAAATTTTGCAAATATTTATAGTCGGTTTCTATATATTTACGAATATTTATGTTCATAACGTCTATTCTATTTTACTTTCAAATTTTTGTCAACAAATCCTCATTTCATATATTTTCAAAACAATTTTAGGCGGTATGTCGCATAACAGGCGTGTACACGAACGGGCTGCCGCCGGGCCTGAGCCTTCCCGGTGTGATGCCGGAGTTGCCGCCGGAGGCCGTGAACGTTATGTCTTCCGCCGTAAGGCCCTCCGCCGCCGCGTCGAAGACCGGCGTCAGCGCCGTTGTTACCGCCCCGCTTTCCGCCGTGACGAAGACAAACGCCCCTTCCGCCGCGCCGGATTCAGGCGGGTCTTCTTCGCCCCCGGGGAGAAATTCATCACAGCCGGTAACGCCAAGCGTGAACACAAAAACCGCCGCAAACGCTTTGAAACCGAAACCCGCAACTCTGCGGGAGGAGACGCGCTCCCCTCTCGTAATAATCCGTTTCTTCATATCATACTCCTTATACAAAAGACGCTTGCGCGTCTCAATTTTGATCAGTAACAGGGTCAGGGTGCGTACACCGTTACCTTTTGTAAGACCGGGAAAGCGCTGCAGTTGTCCTTCGTTGTGCCTACGGTAACCTCGCCTTCCCTCGTTATCCCGTCCACACCGAGCGTGTACTCGTTCGTCCCGCCGCCCAGATCCCCTTTCGCCGCGCCGGCGCCGTTGGCATCCAGATAGACGTCCCCCGCAAGAAGGCCGGCTATCCCCGGCCCGCCGAAGCTCAGCGTCAGCGCCGTTGTCTCCGTTGTGTCCGGGGTGCCGTTTGCCGAAAGACTGGTAAACTCTGCCAGTTGCGCCCCATAGCGCGCCTTTGCCGTTTCCGGGATCCCGGCGGCGGGGACGCCGGTCCTCTTTACGTCCACCCGCGCACTGCCTTCCGCCGTTATCCCGCTCACGCCGAGCCGGTACACTTGCGGGTACTCCCCGTCCCGGGCCAGCCCTTCCTTTGTGACGCTGATGCCGCCTGCGGGCGTGATCTCTATGTCCCCCGCCGAGAGGCCGTCTACCGCCGTGTTGAAGACCGGCGTCAGCGCCTCTGTCACCGCCCCGCTCTCCGCCGCAACGAAGACCGGCGTTTCTTCCGCCGCGCCGGATGCGGGCGGTTCCGGTTCCTCGTCGGACAAACCGAACGCCTGCCGGATGAAATCGCAGCCGGCAAAGGCAAGCGCGAACACCAAGGCCGCCGCGAACACCTTGAAACGCCAACCCGCAGCCCCGCCGCGAGCGCCGATACCAAACCTTAATTTCTTCATACGATACTCCTTCATAATGAAACTCCTTAACACTCCAGGGAATCCTCCTCGAACTACGCAGGGAATACATCCCGCATTCCCTACGAGTGAAGGTTCTTCATCCCTACGGGTGAAGGTTCTTCATCCCTACGAGTGAAGGTTCTTCATCCCTACGGGTGAAGGTTCTTCATCCCTACGGGTGAAGGCGCTTCATCCCTACGGGTGAAGGCGCTTCATCCCTGCGAGTGAAGGCGCTTCATCCCTACGGGTGAAGGTTCTTCATCCCTACGGGTGAAGGTTCTTTTTCCCCAGGGAATGGCTCTCGCGTCCCCCGGAGGGGGAACCGCCGCTATCTCCCGTCAAGCCGCCCCCAAGGAAAGCCCCTGCGGGGCTAAGCCTGTTGCAGCGTGAAACTGCTCCTTATGACGCGGATTTCCTTAAGCAGTTTCGCGGAGTTGCCGGAATACCGCGTGCGTACCTCCACGTACCACTCCTTGCCGGCAACCAGCTCCGGAATGATGCCGCTGATCCTTGTGGGGGTGTTTTCGATGAGGCTGCCCCCTGCCTTTACCGAGATAATGGGGCTGCCGGAGGAGGACACGAGGAATACCCCGGTGTTCTTCTCGTCGTGCGGCACGTCCGGGTCGAATACGATCTTGAGCTTGCCGCCGGCAATCACAAACGCGCCCCCCGGCGTGCATACCAGGTTCGCCTTCCCGGTGGCGACGTCCGTGAACGTCTGGATGTACGACCCGCTCTCGGACAGGCCGTCCACCCGCCCGTCGATGGAGGGGATGAGCTTCCGCAACTCGTCGGTAACGCGGGCGTGAACGCTCATCGGGCGCGTCTCCGGCGTAACCGGCTCGTGTTCGCTGTCGAACGGGCCTTCCCCATTGTTGGGGGTCAATTGGATACGGGTTGGGGCAGTCCTGTCAGTTGACCGGGCGGAAGGAATGAACCGCAAAGGCGAATAAGGCGAATAAGGGTGGCTGGTACTGATAAGATAATCTGCCGGCTTTACCCGTTTTATTGAAGGCGGCCTTCCAGAAGGCTTGCTAAACAGAAGAATGAGCGATAAGGCGTGTGTCTGCCGGTAAAAACCTTCTTCGCCTTTTTCGCCTTTGCGGTTAAATTCATTATGAGTGTTCGCGGGGGGCTTGACACGGTTTCTGCGAAATTCTATACGGGCGGGGGTCATGCGTGAAGCCGTGAAGCCGTGAAGCGAGTATGCCGTCTTTTCGTTTGCCGCTATCAACAACAGAGGAGTAATAGAACACACTTAGAAGGAAATAGCAGGAAAAACACAAAAAAACACAGAAAAAATACAGGATTTCCTCAGATTTAACCGCAGATAAAGGCGCCGCTTTGCGGCGAATGGTACATTGATAATTGAAAATGGTTGAGGCTTCGAGAGTGTTATTTTCCATTCCCCCGTAGGGAGACATCCGCCGTCCCTTTTCCATTCGCGCAGCGCAGCGAAGCGTACGTCGCCTTGATCCGTTGCCCCGGATAGGATACTATCGATCATAGAAAAATGAGTCGTTTTTGCTTTGTCTTTCTTGCCATCCTTTTTTCCTCCGCATTAACGGTGTTTGGACAGAATCAGAATACGCCGGAACGCGACACCACGCTCATCTCTTTCCCGTTCAATTCTCCCCGGTCAAACGGAATGGGGGGTAATCACGCCGCGCTTGCCGATGATTTTGAAACTCTTTTTGTGAACCCGGCCGGTATCACAACGGCGGAAGACCAGTTTTCCGTGGCCGCTTTCGACCTAACAGTCCATGATATCGACACAACACTCCGGCTGATAAGCACCAATTTTTCAGATCCTGCCGTCTATGCGGCCAGAATAAAAAACTATTATGAGTCCGGGTTTAATTCAAACGGCCCGCTGATGATTGGTTCCATAAGAAACGATGCCGGATGGGGCCTCTTAAACCGTCAGTATTTGAAAATATGGTGGGAAAGAGACAATATATTTGTCGTTCATGCTAACATGGTGGAAGAGGCAGCGTTCTATTTTGGGCGGTCTTTTCCCATTAGAAACTTTGAAGAAACGGTAACTTTTACGCCCGGCTTTACGGTAAAGCCGAATTTTCGCGTTATATTTGCGCCCAGAAACATTCCGGCTGTCGATTTTCGCCATATTTTACGAAACCTGCAAGAGCAACCGTTTGAATTCCAAGCGGGGCTCGGTGTGAACGTGGGATT
This sequence comes from Spirochaetaceae bacterium, assembly GCA_031257995.1. Classification (GTDB taxonomy): domain Bacteria; phylum Spirochaetota; class Spirochaetia; order Treponematales; family Breznakiellaceae; genus JAIRNN01. The sequence continues at coordinate 3,712 of JAIRNN010000197.1, forward strand.
TCTTTTAAGTTTTTCCGACATGGTGTATTTTTCCGCTGTGTCCAACGACCTGCTGAGTCCTCTTTATGTGACCCACTACGCAAGTTATGCGGACTATGCCGAAGGAATATCGCCAACCACGACAGGTATTGCGTTTTTGAGGCCGTCCTATGATTTTTCGGCTTGTTTCCGTACAAAAAATGTTTTTCCGGGCGACATTGTCAGGGATATTGTTTTTACGGTTGATTACCACCTCACCAGCGACACCTTGGAAAACGCGAACCGCAATTTGCTGCTGGATATCGGCGCGGGAATAGAATTGCAAATACTGAGGGCTCTCTGGATCCGTGTGGGCTGGCAACAGATGCTCCCCGGCGGTGGTTTTGGCATAGATTTCGGCTGGATGAAAGTAGACGTGGCCGTTTTTGGAGAAACTTTTGGCGACCAGTTGAGCGATTACCAAGGCGTGTCGCTCAGTGTGGGGTTTTCGTCTCGATTTTAAACTTTTGGACTGCCTGCTGTCTCAGACTTTCGCTCGAATGGCGGGTTGTCGGGATCGAAACTCCGATCGTGCCGTTCGGGGGAATGATGCGGTCTTCTTCTTTGATATCCAAAAATTCATCCATTTTCTGACGATGCGCCGTAAAAAAAGTATCGTAGTCGTACCATTTACCGTTATCACACAACAGTTTCATGAAAAGCGGATACAGAGCGTAACGGACCCCACAGCTCACCTCTTTATACTGGTATGATAAATTGTGAATCGTTTTTGTCTGCTTCCCGGTAAAAACAACACCATCGTCCTTAGCATACATCAACCGATACAATTTATTCACAATAAGGGGAATATGCCGGTCGGCATCAACCGCGTCAAGTATGACAATTGGCCGATAAATCAACCGGATCAATGTTTTAAGCTCAGATACATACACGCTGCGGGGACGACTCTGCAAATGTCCGGTCAGCGTGGCAATTTGTGAAACATTCCAGCGCCGTATAACATGAAGAACGTTATAGGAAAAAGGCGAACGAACACGCAACCACGCGCTGAGCTTCTGATCGTTGCGCGGAAAAACAATCCGCACCGTCGTAACGAGCTGTTCAAGCGTACCGCAGATCTCAGGGAGCCGCTTGGTTACAAAAAACATGCATGCCTTATCAGGCGGCGTGTTGAAAAAAGACAGGAGGCTCCGCAGAACCTGTCGGCGGCTCTTTATCCTGAATTCGGGACGGGCGAGGAACCGGTCCATTCTAACCCGGACGGCATAGGAATCAGACCCATCCCGTCTGTCGGCGAATTCGTGCGTGCCTTCATTTTGTGATGATGAAATGATAATTTCTCCTCGCCGCCTCATAGTGTAAAATAACGTCCAAAACAATACAAGAGACGGGGAATCCACATCGTTCGTACATGGGCGCCGGGGCTAACGTGATTCTGCGGGCTATAGACAAAACATGCGCGGATACGATACAGTAGCTGGGTATGTGCGGGGATGAGGGGGGAATGAGAGGGGATGAATGGGCGATGTTTAAGATGACGATTGTCCCCCGGTTTGGCGACGCGGACGCGCTGGGGCATATCAACAACACGGTGGCGGCGTTGTGGTTCGAGACTGCGCGAAGGCCGATTTTTGAATTGTTTTGTCCTGACCTTGTGTTCAGTATCGGGACGTTTCCGTTTATCCTCGCCCATGCGGACTATGATTTTGTGGGGGAGCTTTTTTTTCGCCACGAAGTCGAGATTCGGACGGGGATAGCGCGTATCGGCACGAAGTCGTTTACCATTCGCCACGAGGCTTGGCAGGAGGGGCGGCTTGGGGTAAAGGGTAACGCGGTGGTTGCCTGTTATGATTTTGCAAGCAAGCGGACGGTTCCGGTGCCGGATGACAAGCGGGCGTTGCTTGCGGCGCATTTGATCGTGGACGCGGACATTTAGCCTGACCGCAAACCGCCGCTTGCGTTAAGGGTTTGCTTGGAGATTCCCGCCGGGGGCGTTGCGGGGGTGTCCCCCGCAGAGGGGGGTGCCGGAAGACGGCGCAAACCCTACAAACCTTTCAAAGGCTTGTAGGGTTTGAGACGGCTGGAGGCAGGGGGGAGGCTTCCCCCCTCATTATGTATGGAAGCAAAGTTATGAAAGATATTCTACATGAGGTAAGAAAGGAGTTGGTATGATTTTCAATCCCGAATACGAATCGATGGACCCGGCGGCGCGGAGGACGCTCCAGTTTGCGCGGCTCAAGAACCTGGTCGAGAAACTCTACAGCGATGTGGCGTTTTACCGCAAAAAGATGGAGGCGGCGGGGGTGACGCCTCGCGACATTCAGAGGCTTGAGGACATCGAGTTGCTGCCCTTCACGACGAAGGACGATCTCCGCGAGACGTTCCCTTATGGGTTGCTCGCGAGCCCCAAGTCGATGATTGAGGAGATTCACATGAGTTCCGGCACGACGGGGATTCCGGTGGTGGACGCTTACACGCACAAGGACATCGAGATTTGGGGCGAGTCGATGGCGCGGACGTTGGCGGGCGCGGGGTGTACGCGGGACGACACGGTGCAGAACTGTTACGGCTACGGGCTTTTCACGGGCGGGCCGGGGGCTCATTATGGGGCGCGGGTGCTGGGCGCGAATGTGCTGCCGATGTCTTCCGGAAACACGGCCCGGCAGCTTCAGGTGATGCAGGCGTTTGGGTCCACGTGCCTTACGTGTACGCCGTCCTACGCGCTCTATATGGCCGAGGAAGCGGTGGAGGCGGGTATCGACCTTCGCGCGCTGCCCATTAGTAAGGGCTGTTTTGGCGCGGAGCCGTGGAGCGAGAATATGCGGAAGGAGATCGAGTCCCGTTTCGGCATGAAAGCCTACGACATCTACGGCCTCACCGAGATCATCGGACCGGGGGTCGCCTTCGAGTGCGAAACGCAGAACGGCCTCCATGTGAACGAAGACCTCTTTTTCCCGGAAATTATCGACCCCGTTACCGGGAAGCAGGTGTCCGCAGGCGAGAAGGGCGAACTCGTCTTTACCACGCTGACCAAAGAAGGAACCCCGCTCATTCGTTATCGCACCCGCGATATCACCTACTTCATGACAGCCCCTTGTCCCTGCGGCCGCACGACGGTAAGGATGCACCGCCTCTTTGGACGTACCGACGATATGCTGATCATCCGGGGAGTCAACGTTTTCCCCAGCCAGATCGAGCAGGCCCTCTTCGAGATCGAGGGCACCGAGCCGCAGTATCTCATCGTTGTCGACCGGGGCGCGAGCCACCTTGACGAGTTGGAACTGCAAGTCGAAGTCAAGCAGGAATTCTTAAGCGACGAGACAAAGGGCATGGAAGCCCTGCGGAAAAAGATCGAAGGCGTGATGAAGTCCAAGCTCCAAATCGCGGTGAGGGTGAAACTCGTGGAACCCAAGACGATAGAACGCTCCATCGGCAAGGCCAAACGGGTCATCGACAAGCGGTCGATATAGGGGAGTTTGGTGGAGAGTTGCGGGGGTGAGCCTGTTTCAACACCTCTTGTTGCGGGGGTGGGCAGACCTTTCCTCTGGCCATCTTGGGCCGGAACGCTTGAGGCTGTCTGTAACCCCTTTTTGGCCGTGATCCGGGGCCGTTATCCGGGTGGTGGCGCGGGTTTTGGGGTTATCTCCAACGAAAGACGGTTCCCTTTTGCCTTCCCGTCCGCGCGGGGGCTGCCCCAAGACAAGGTGTAGGCTATAGCCGTTGGAATCTTCGTTCTTGCCGACATTTCCGCCGCCGCCCAGTCCACCTCTTCCACCCCCTCAGGCGGCCCTCCCCACAAGATCTCCGACTCGTACCGTTCCCCCCACACGTGCCCCGTCCGTCCCGTCCGCGCGTTGAACCGCGCCGAGAACGTCTGCTTCAACCACTGCATTATCAGCGGCAGCTTGAGGCCGTCGTCGGGCTTGATGGAGAACGTGAGCCGCGCCCCCTCAAGCCGGAGGCCGCGCATCTCGAAGCCGTAACGTTCTTTCGTCTCACGGAGTACGCGGTGGAGCAGCGCTTTCGCCTCCGGCGACCGGAACAAGGGCTCTTCGATATTAAGGGCCGTCCGCACCTCGTACCATACATGCTCGGCCAATTCTCTATTTTCTCTCATACATTATACTCCCGTACATATATATATGCGGTTGGCAGCCGTCCTGATTTAGTCTGACACGAAAAAAGTGCGAAAAAGATGAAAAAGTTCGCAGATTACACGGATTAAGAGAGGTCCGGTGTGAAAATCCGTGTCCATCCCTCTTATCCGCATCGCCAATGGCGCCATCTGTGGTTCTTTGTGATCTGTGTGCCCATTTGGGCAGAGTTCTCCTGCGGCCATCTTTGGCCGGGACGCTTGAGGCGGTCTGTACTCCTTTTGGGCCGTAAAGTGGGCCGTTAACCGGGCGGAGACGCGGGCTTGGGGGTGATTTCGAACGAAAGACGGTTGTCCGTTGCCATCCCGTTCGTCCGGGGGCTGCCCCAAGAGAACGTGTAGGTTATGACCTCCGGCACCGGCCTTTTCGCCAGCGTTGCCACCGC
>JAIRNN010000215.1 GCA_031257995.1 Spirochaetaceae bacterium
GCGGTGGCAACGCTGGCGAAAAGGCCGGTGCCGGAGGTCATAACCTACACGTTCTCTTGGGGCAGCCCCCGGACGAACGGGATGGCAACGGACAACCGTCTTTCGTTCGAAATCACCCCTAAACCCGCGTCCCCATCCGGATAACGGCCCTGATCACGGCAAAAAGGAGGTTCCGGCAAGCCTCAAGCGTTCCTGCCAGAGATGGCCGCAGGAGAGGTCTGCCCAGTCCCGCAACGTGAGGTTGTGAAACGCCTCCCTTAATATCCGCGCCGCCATTTGGCACTGTCCGTATTCATCTGTCGTTAATCGTGATTAAAGCCGTGATGAAACCCGTGATTAAGTGCGGGGCGTTGCGGGGGCCGCGCTCCCGCAGAGGGGGTAGCGGAGGACCAAGCGGAGGGAGGTGTGGACGCACTGAAAGTGCGGACATATCGACCGGAGCGCGTGTCCGGAGCGAGGGGGAGACTTCCCCCACCCTTATTCACCCGTATTAATCCGTGAAAATCCGCATATCCCTTCATCTGTGTCGCCATGTATGGTGCGCCTATCTGCGTAATCTGTGGTAAACGTGATTAATGTTCAGCTTGATTCAGCCAGCCATTTGTCGATGATGAACCGCGAAACGGAGCCTTTTCCGGGCAATTCAGGCAGATGGTCGCGGGAGAACCACTGCGCGTCGGCAATTTCTTTTTTATCGCACCGGATAACACCGCTTTTATGCCGCGCCTCAAAGCCGACCATAAGCGAATTGGAAAACGGCCAACTCTGGGACGTTATGAACGTTATATCGTGGACTTCAATATCGATTTCTTCGCGGACCTCCCGCGCCACGGTGTTTTGAAGATTTTCTCCGGCTTCCATAAACCCGGCAATGAGGCTGTACACATTATCTCTGAAATTGACGTTGTGGGCGAGCAACGCCTCGTCTCTCTCATTTTTTATCAGCACGAGTATCGCCGGGGAGATACGGGGAAACTCTTTCCGCCCGCAATGGGAACAGAGACGCGCATATTCGCCGTTATCCGCATCCCCGTTGGGATACCCGCAACGCCCGCAATACCGGGACTCTTCCCGCCACTGCGCCAGATGATACATACGCAACACCCGGTTGTACGAAAACCCATGTATCAGGGAACGAAGCGGCTCACAACGGAACCCCTTCTCCGCAAGCAAAGGCGGCCCCTTGTCAGCGGGCAGCAAAAGAACCGAAAACCATTTCCGGCCATCAGGATCGGACGCGTTAAAGAGGCGGCCTTCCATCAACGCGCCGAAATCATGCGCGATCCGCTTGTCAAAGCCGATGCCGTCTTCGAGAGCCACGCCCGGAGGAAGCCCCACCGGCACTACCATCTGTCCCTGCCGTGTAAAGATAAAAATAGTCTGCTCGCCCATCGTCTTATCTTACCACAGTTTTTGACGACATGCAAACCAAAAAGACGGCATAGTGCAGGCTCGGCGAGGAACACCCCATAACATACACCGGTGTTCTTTTCCTGTCTAAAGCAGTATAATCAGGATGGTCAGGGGAAACGCCTGCGAAAACCGGTTGGGGACGGTATGCCGATAGGAACCGAAAAAGAAAGCAGTTTACATAGGGCGCTCAAGGCAGAGTATGCCGGGGAACAGGGCGAGCTGGAGGTACCGTGCGGCGAATTTGTCTGCGACGCGGTTTCCGGCGAGGGGGCCGTCATCGAGGTGCAAACGGGGAGTTTCGGGCCGTTGATTAAGAAGCTGAAATGGCTGTGCGCGGAACGGGAAGTCCGGGTCATCTATCCGGTCATCGTTGCGAAGTACATCGAAGTCTACGGAATCGACGGCGTGCTCCGCTACCGGCGCAAAAGCCCGCGCAAAGGTACCGAATGGGATGTGTTTGGCGCGTTGATTCATGCGGTGGAACTGACGGGGTTAAGCCGTCTTTCGATTAATCTCGCGCTGGTCGATGTGGTGGAGCGGCGTGTTGACGACGGCAAGGGTTCGTGGCGGCGGAAGGGAATTAGCATTCAGGATAAAATCCTGCGGGCGCAACGCGGCGTTGTCTTGTTATCCAAAAAAAAAGATTATCTCCGCTTCGCGCCCTTTACCCAAAACGACGAGTGGACCGCACGGGAGTTGGCCGAAAAGGCGAGGATACACGTTACATTGGCCCGAAAAACCGTCTATGTCTTAGCCAGAATGGGGCTCGTCGCCCAAACGGGGAAAAAAGGACATGCGCGCCTCTACAAGATCGTGTAGGATCAAGTCAAATGTTGCGCCGGGGGAGTTCTCCTCCTTTGGGGGAATGGAGATATGTCAATAACGCCTTCAACATTTCGTGCGTGGCATTGGGTGTTCCCTACTTTCTATTTTTTCGAAAAGGCCCCCTATTTACCGTTTGCGGTCAGGTCGCGCCAAAGAGGGAGAGCGATCCGGTACGCCATTCTTCCATCGCGTCGAGGACAAGCTGTTCGACTTCGTTCCAGTTATCCACGCGGGGACCCGGTAAATCGCGGTTTGTCGAGTTGGAGAACACGATCGTGCGGCAACCGAGATCGCGAAGACCGAGGACGTTTACGGGCGAATCGTCGATGTAAATATGGGCTCCCACCGCCCCCTTATCCTTCATAAAACAGAGATCCCAGTAGGGAATATCCCAATTGTCAAGCCATTCCACCGTCTGCGTGATGGACGGTTTATGAAAATATTTGATAAACAGCCGGTGCGTGATAATGCGGATACGGATGCCGCGCGCGGAAAGTTTGCGGAGTACCGCAGGGGCATCCGTAATTGGCTTCATGTCGCGGAAGAGGTTGCGCTGCGTTACGGCGAAGCGATGGAGGCGTTCGTACCCGCCGTAAGGGGCGAGGTTCCACTCATCAAGCCCGTAACTAACGTCGGTGGTGAGATTCTCGACCGGCTTGTCGAGCCATTCCGCCGCCGTTTTCCGGAGCATTCCGTAGAAATCCCCCACTACGCCATCGAGATCGACCCCTAAAATAAAACTTGAATTATCCACGACTTTGAATATTATTACCAAACACCACGCTTTGCAAGAGCCGCCAACGCCCCCGGCTTTAATCAAGGCTTCATCACAACCTTCATCCCAAAAAACCACAGATGGCACCCCAAATGGCGGCACAGATTTCTGTTCGGGAACCAAGTACTCTACTACCAATCTATCTATTCCGCTAACCCTCAAGAAAATTAACCGCTAAGGCGAATAAGGCGCAGAAGGTTTTCACCGATAGACGCATGTACTGCCGCCAATCTTTCTGTTTAGCAAGCCTTCGCAGAAGACCGCTCTCCACAGATGGTGCAGGCGACACAGATGTATGCGGATATATATTACAGATTACCCAGATTTCACAGATTTAGCGAGTCGTAATCCGTGTAATCTGTGGACTTTCTTCATCTGTGTTTATCGGTATAATCCGCATTCATCCTATGTTATTTTGTCAAGCAGAGACCTCCTTTTTCTCCAACTTTTTTATTTTATAATAACGCGGCTTCTTTGCTAAAGCCTCGTTACTCATCCCACGGTAATATTCCCGCCGCTTCATCAGCAGCCATGCCAGCCACGCTGTCTTCCGCGCCGCCGCCGCCGCGCTTTTCTTCTTGTCCATCCTCCCCGGCAGTTCCCCGTATTTCGCGAACAGCGGCCCCTTCCCGCCCCCCCGCCATCGCCCATACCCCCTCCAGCACGGCGGCCCGGATCGGGCGGCAAAACTGGTATCCCGCTATGCTCCCGTACCGCTCCGTTTTCCCCGAACAATCCGCCCGCGGCGTTAA
>JAIRNN010000319.1 GCA_031257995.1 Spirochaetaceae bacterium
TTATACGCCATTATTCCGCCCCGGCTTTCAGGACGATGGGTATCTTTATGCCCGATACGGAAAAATGTGTCACGCGGGCGCCCCAAAAAACCTGAAAAAAGTTGCAAAAAGTTGCAAAATCACCAAAAGATGAACCGCAAAGATGCAGAAGGTTTTCATCGACAATTTCGCGCCCTACCGCTCATTCTTCTGTTGAGCCATAGATTACTATTTCCTGTTAAACCGCAAAACGAACAAATCAGTACCGGCCACCCTTATTCGCCTTCTTCGCCTTTGCGGTTAAATTCATGATGAGTGTTCGCTGGAGCGGGGGGTTTGACACGATTTCCGCGAGACAGTATAAAGCGTGGGCCGTGAAGGGAGTATGCTGTCTTTTTCATCCTTGCCAGAAGCATAGAAACCATTATGATAGGCGCGCAAAAAATCGTCAAGCGGGCGTTTACAGAACGAGAGGGAGTGAACCACGAACGACACGAACGGTTTGTTTCGTTTGTTCGTGGGACTGCGGACCAAAGGCCCGTTGCGGCAAACCGGATCAAGCCGCCCGCACCGACATTGAAAGACGGTTTGGCAGAGAGGTCTTTGCGTGGTGACTAGTGAATGGCGGTTTTGCGGTTAATCCCTTCCACTTTGTAACCGTGCTCGTTATCACGAGAACCGCCACGAACCTAATGAGGCGCTTCTAGCCTAGAAAGGGGCGGGCACTCTGGGCTGGTTCCACAGATTTAAGAAAGGTTTTGAAACAAAAATCTGGGTAATCTGGATCGCCATTTGGCGCACTGTGGACCTTATTATCTGTGTTTGTCTGTTTCTCAAACTTTCAGTATTCCTCGTGAGCCTTCCGGCCCCACTACGTTCTCCCGCGTGATGAAGGCCGGGAGCGGATTTTTTACCGCGGACCCCGCTCAATCTGTGGACAACTATATCCGCATTGCCCTGTATAGCGCCATCCGCGCTAATCCGTCTCCCGCTCCCTTACCGTCTGCTGATTCCGGTTGGGGTTCCCGGCTTTGAGATCCTCTATCTCCCGCCTGAGCCGCTTGTTTTCCTGTTCCAGCCGCCGCCGTTCCTCCAGGCCTTTTTGCTCGCCCTCCAGCTTTCCAGCCAGCCAGCCTTTTTGCTCGCCTTCCTGCCTCATTCTCATCCCATAGCCGATATGCGTTCTATCAAACATTTCCTTTACCTCCGTGATTTAGTATCCTTTCTCTATATATTCTATCAATCCCTCAAGTCTTTCAAGCAGGGTCGCGATTTCTTCCCTGCTGAATTTGTCCTGCTCCGCCCGTTCTTCTATCGTTTCTTTCAGCTTGAACCCCAGTTCCTTAACAACACGAAAAATTTAACCACGAACGGCACGAACGGAATAGCACGACTTTCATTTCTCCATCCATTTTCATAGCGAACGTTCGTAACGTGATCGCGGGCCAGCGGCCCGTTGAGGTTTGTGGTTTAATTAGAAAAGCCCCAGCAGCGAGCAGATCAGCGCCATGCGGATGAACATCCCGTAGCGGGCTTGCTGGAAATAGAGGGCGCGGGGATCGCGGTCTACTTCGACGGCGATTTCGTTGACACGGGGAAGCGGGTGAAGGACGATCATGGTGTCGCGGGCAAGGGCCATCTTTTCTTCGGTGAGGATGTAGCTGTCTTTCAGGCGGATGTAGTCTTCCTCGTTGAAAAAACGTTCCTTCTGGACGCGGGTCATGTAGAGCACGTCAAGCGTCCCGATGACATCTTCGAGGTTTTCGGTTTCCTGATACGCGATTCCGGCGTTTTTGAGCAGCCCGGTGGTAACGTAGGCGGGGGCGCGGAGTTCCTGGGGCGAGACAAACACGATCTTGACACCGTTATACCGGGAGAGCGCGCCCGCCAGAGAATGGACGGTGCGCCCGAACTTGAGGTCGCCGCAAAACCCGACGGTGAGGCCGTCAAACCCGCCGAAAATCCGCTTGATGGTGAGCAGGTCGGTGAGGGTCTGGGTCGGGTGGTGGTGGCCGCCGTCCCCCGCGTTGATGACCGGCACCGTCGCGTAACGGGACGCGAGCAGGGCCGATCCTTCCTTGGGGTTACGCATCGCGATGAGATCCGCGTAACAGGAGACGGTGCGCACCGTGTCGGCAAGGCTCTCCCCTTTGGCGGACGAGGAAGATCCCGGTTCGGCAAAGCCCAACACGTTGCCGCCCAGCCTGAACATCGCCGCCTCAAAACTGAGGCGGGTTCGCGTGCTGGGCTCGAAGAAAAGCGTGGCAAGAATTTTCCCCCGGCACATGTCGCGGTAAGCGGCCTCGTCTTCCTCGATACCGCGCGCCAGCGAAAAAAGCGCTTCCAGTTCTTCCACGGTAACATCCGACGGTTCAATCAAACAACGGTCTTTTAACATATCCTTCCTTTACAAGAGTGTAAGGAGGGGAAGTCTCCCCCTCCGCTCCGGCCAGCTCAAAACCGCGCCGCGCCTCAGTGCCTTGCGCGACGCGCTTAGGCGGTTTTGAGCCGTCCTCCGCTACCCCCTCTGCGGGAGCGCGGCCCCCGCAACGCCCCGCTCTATCTTCGGCCGTTATCCATTTTCAATTATCAATTATCCATTCCTCCGAAGGGGGGGAACCGCCGCCCCTTCACCTTACGCCGCCCCCAAGGAAGGCCCCTTCGGAGCCTACATCCACTGATAGATCCGGCGCAACTGCTTGCAGACAAGCCATGTCCCGGCCAAAAGGTGGAGAAGTGCCGGGATCGGCGTGTATATCGTGTCCGCGTCAAGCAGCAGCGCCCGGCCGAAAAACGCGAGCAACGCTCCGGCGCCTGCCAAAATAAATTCCTTGTCGCCCCGCATCCGCGCCGAAGCGAGATAGCTTGCCACGGCAAGCAGGGCCGTAACCAGTTCAATGATCCTGAACATGGAACGGTAGCCGCTGTTGAGCCTGAGACCGGTATCCCACGCCAGCGGGTCAATGGGAATACGGATGGCAAAAAGCAGCGCGATGAGGGTGATCGCAAAAAGCACCGTCCCCTGTTTCTGCGCCTTGAACCCCGTGGCATAGATCGAGGATGCAAAAAGCGCGAAAATCCCGAAAAACCGCCCAAAAAGTTCGAGCCGTTCGGCGGTAACGGCAAAAACATGGGGCAACGTGTAGAGGCGCTGTAAAGGAAGCGCCATCCGGCCGCATTCGAACGTGAACGAAAACACAAAGAGCGCGAAGAAAAAGATCTCAGGCGACTGGGTTTTTTCAAAAAACTGGTAAATCAGCGTCTGCGCGACCGCCGCGTAAGCCACCGCCGCCAGCATAGCCGCGAACGGCACATACGGGTTCACCGGCCATCTGGGAAAAACCCCGTAACGGGAACTCCGCCCAGCCGCCTCCTCAACAAGCCCCGGAAACAAGGGAAGCGCGAGAGAGGCGAAAACGATCACCAGCACCAGCGCGGCAAGCGAAAGCCCAATCCCCACGAGGAGATAACAATTGCGCGTAGTGAGCGTCATCACGTTAGTATTAGCACAAATCCCCAAAATAGGGAAGTCCCCGCCGCAATCTCAAAGAACCACGCGAATCGGTGGATCACGTTAACCACAAATGAACGCAGGGCTCAATCACGGCTCACCACAGATCAAAAATTTTGTTTGACAACTCAAAATATACCCTGTATAATAGAGGCAGGAGGATATTATGATATCTTTTATTATTGGTATTATAGCCCTTATCGTGGGCTATATCGTTTACGGCAAGCTGGCGGAGAAGATTTTCGGCATTCAGCCGGAGAGAAAAACCCCGGCCAAGAGACTCAGCGACGGTGTTGACTTCGTCGAGCTGGACTGGAAAAAATCCCTCCTGATCCAGCTTCTCAACATCGCGGGAACGGGGCCCATTTTCGGCGCGATTGCCGGAGCTCTGTTCGGACCGGCGGCCTTCGCGTGGATTGTCTTCGGCTGTATCTTTGCGGGAGCGGTACACGACTACATGGTGGGCATGCTTTCGATAAGAAACGACGGCGGCAGCATATCGGAGATCGTGGGCAAGTACTTGGGCAAGCCTGCGCTCTACATCATGCGGGTCTTCTCGGTGGTGCTGCTGATCTTTGTCGGCGTGGTGTTCGTTACCACTCCGGCGCAGGTGCTGAAAACGATGTTCGCCCCGGACAGCAACAGCTTCTATTATGTGGCGATTACCGTTATCATCCTGTACTACATTCTGGCGACGATATTGCCCATCGACAAGATCATCGGGAGGCTCTACCCGATTTTCGGCGCCTGTCTCTTAATCATGGCGATCGGCCTGACGATTATGATGTTTGTTTCAGGCGAAATCGCCAACATCCCTGAATTCGCCTTCGCCAACTTCAGGCCCGACAAGGGAACCAACATCGCGGGCAAGCTCTTCCCCTTCCTGTTTATCACCATTGCCTGCGGCGCCATATCCGGTTTCCACGCCACCCAGTCGCCCCTCATCGCGCGGTGTGTCGGAAACGAAACGCAAGGGCGCAGGGTCTTCTACTTGGCAATGATACTCGAAGGCGTCATCGCCATGATTTGGGCCGCAGTTACGATGGCCCACTTCAATGTGGTCGGTGTCGAAACGGCTGTTGCCGCGCCCGTCATCGTTACCAAAGCGTCCACCGAGTACATGGGCTGGATCGGCGGCATACTCGCGGTCTTCGGCGTGGTGGCCTGCCCCATCACATCGGGCGACACGGCCTTCCGCAGCGCCCGCCTGACCATTGCCGACGTGCTGAAATTCGACCAGAAGCCGATCAAAAACCGCTTCGCCATCGCGCTGCCCCTTTTTGCGGCCGGCGTTATCCTGGTCTTTTTCTCTCTGCAAAGCGCGGCGAATTTCAACATCATCTGGCGGTATTTCGCTTGGTCAAACCAGACTCTCGCGACCATCGGCCTGTGGGCGGCGAGCGCCTACCTTGCCAAGGTCGGCAGGCAGTACTGGATCACGCTGTTACCGGCCGCCTTCATGACGGTGGTGATCACTTCCTACTTCTTCATGGGCAATGAATGTCTGGGTCCGCTTGTTACCGCGATCACCGGCAATTTCAACATTACCTACGTGGTGGGGCTCGTCATTGGTCTCGCGCTGTCTATTGTGCTTCTCTGCCTGTTTATCCCGCTTATTGGGGTGAAGCAGAAAAACACGTTAAAGGATTAGCGTAACAATGAGGGGGAGGCTGTGGCACGATGCTACTGTGACAAATGCCGGCCCCCTCGCTCCGGGCGGCGGTAATCCCGCAAAAGTGAGGCTCATTTCGTTCTGAGCGAGATTAATCCCGCTCATGGTGAGGCTAATCCCGCTTTCAGGGCTTGACGTTTTTTGAGGGCTTATTGGAAAATATAAAGATATTAATTATGAAACAGGAAAAATTGTTGCCGCGTCTTATTAATAATCGTTTATTCCTTTGGGGTTAAATACCCCGCCCCTTGGGGCGGTTAAAACTGGGGGTGCGGGGGATTTGTTCCCCCGCATACGCAAAGATTTCAAGGGAAAATCTTCAATACCCCGCCGCTT
>JAIRNN010000229.1 GCA_031257995.1 Spirochaetaceae bacterium
TCCATTTACCAAATGAAAATACGAGGTGAATGGCACCTAAGCGAAACTACGGTAAAACTTAGAAAACTCTTTCAAAAATTGAAGCTAGACTACCTATTTTAAGCGGAGTTAGGGGTTAAGAAGGAGATAAAGTGAAAAACACACGGGTAAAAGGGTGGTGGCTTATACGGCTTGCGCTGACCATTATTGGGAAGAAAGGGCTTGCCGAGATGGAAAAGGCCTCGCAGGACGCGAAAGGGGTCGGGTCAGGGTTTCTGCGCAATTTGATCGAGGAGTCGAAGAACACGGTTTACGGGAAGGCGCATCGGTTTGACGAGATACTCAAGGCGCGTTCGGTGGACGAGTTTTTGGAACTTTACGCAAAAAACGTACCGATAAATAGTTACGAAGCCCTTTCGCCCTACATAGACCGGCACAAAAACGGGGAGGCGGATGTGCTCTTTCCCGGCAAGCCTAAGATGTACGGCACGACGAGCGGCACCACGAAAGAGCCCAAGTGGATACCAATCACGGAAACGTATTACAAAGACGTGTACAAGCAGATGAACCAGATTTGGTTTTACACGCTGATCATGAACAAGCCGCAGGTTTTTTACGGGCGCACGCTCTCTATCGTGGGTAAGTCTGTGGAAGGCGCGGCCCCGGACGGCACGGTGTACGGCTCCATTTCAGGCATCTCGTAACGCGACATTCCCGATTTCTTGAAGGTGGTCTACTCGGCTCCTTACGAGGTGTTTCAGATTTCCGATTACAAGGCGCGGTACTACACGCTGATGCGCTTCGGCATTGAGCAAAACATCACGCTGATCATTACCGCAAACCCCAGTACGCTGGTGGAGATGCAGGTGAATGCCAACGAGTTCTACGACGAATATGTCAACGACATCGAACACGGCACCCTTTCTTCCGGCGTGAATATTCAGCCGGAAATCCGCTCCGTCTTGGAAGGGTACTTGAAGCCGAACAAGGAACGGGCAGACGAGCTTCGCGCGTTGAAAGCGAAGTACGGAACGGTATTGCCCAAGCATTACTGGCCGTATATGCAGGTTGTCAATGTCTGGATGTGCGGCAACACAAAAGTCTACTACGAAAAGATAAAGGACTCGTTCGCGCCAAACGCCGTATTTCATGAGTTCGGCTATTTTTCCACCGAATGTAAATCGGGGATCGTGCTGAAAAGTAATACGCTGGACACGGTTCTTTTCGGTCATAAGATGTACTTCGAGTTTATCCATGAATCGGAGATAGACCGCGCAAACCCGAAAATCTATCAGATAAACGAGGTAAAAAAGGGTGAGCGTTACTGCATGATTGTAACGACTTCCGCCGGGCTTTACCGCTACAACACCAGCGACATTCTGGAGGTGACGGGATTTCATAACGAGTTCCCGATGATGAAGTTTATCCAGAAGGCCAACGGCATCATAAGCATGACGGGCGAGAAACTGCACGAAAGGCAGTTCGTGGAAGCCGTCCATGCCGCGGAAAAGGGGACCGGTTTGGAGCTTAACTTCTTCGTGGGTTTCGCGGACATCGAAAAATCAAAATACGTTTTTTACTACGAGTTTAAGAACGAGGACGCTTCGCAGACGGACGGCGAGGCGTTTACTCGGCGGCTTGACAAAGTGTTGCAGGACTTCAACGGGGAATACCGCGAAAAACGCGCTTCGAACCGCATAAAAGCCCCGGAATACGTCCTTTTGGTACAAAACTCTTTTGAAAAGTTTAAGGCTTCCTGTATAGAAAAAGGTTTCAGGGATGGGCAGTTCAAACTGAATCTGCTGATGCAGGATGAAAAGCGTCACAATGCCTTTAAGGAGCTGGCGATACGATAGATTTATGCGTAAACGGCAAAAAACACGCCTTTTCCGCCGTTATTTTTGACCTTGACGGAACGTTGTTTGACAGCCGGAACCTTGCGCCGCGTGTTGTTTCACGCGGGATTTTCGATATATTCACGATCTACGCGGAACGGCAAACACGCGATCTCCTCAAAGGCTGCGATTTCGGAGACGAGGAACGATACTTTGCCGAGTTCTTTGCTCTATTGGCGCAAAAGACCGGAAAAGACAAGGAAAAACTGCGCGCGTGGTATTTTGACAAATATATGCCTTCGATATGCGCCGTGTTACAAAAACACTACAAGCCGAAAGACGGCGTAAAAGAGTTGTTTGCCCTGTTGGACGAGGCGAATATTCCGTTTGCCGTTTTTTCCGACTATCCTGAATCGGGCAAGCGTCTGGACGTTTTAGGCATAAGACTCCCCGTGCGGGCCAAAACCTTTGGACAGGGGGCATTCGGCGCGCAAAAACCCGCGGTGCGGGCGTTTCGGGAAATTGCCCGCGCTCTGGGCGTGGAACCGGAGGACGTGCTGGTTGTGGGCGACCGGGACGACACGGACGGGGAAGGCGCGCGGAGATCTGGGATGACCTTTTTAAAAGTGAGTAAGAATGACCCGTTGAGCATAAAAAAAATGTATAGGGAAAATCTTTCGTCCCCTTATTACCCCCGCGCCTCGTTATTTATTCCCGATGTTGGCATCAAATACCCCGACGATCCCTTTGAATACCTTAACACGCCTCGAAAAATCGTTGATATCGCCATCGACGAACACTACACCTATCTGGACGATTCGTTTTTGTTCAAATTAAGAAGCGCGGCTATGTATGCGGCGATTTTTGCCGTTGTGTTTCCCTTGTCGGTTCTGCGCTTCGGGCTCCGTATCGAAGGCAGGGAAAAATTAAGGAAATACCGCTCGTTGTTCAAAAACGGCGCGATGACCTGCGCGAACCATGTTCACCGCTGGGATTTCTTGTTCGTGCTCAAAGCCGTGCGTTACCGAAAACTCTACTTCCCGGCGCGTGCGGAAAACATACAGGGCGCGGACCGAAACCTGATCCGGCTTGCGGGCGGCATCCCCATCCCCGAAACCTTAAGCGCGATGCGCCATTTCAACGCCGCTTTCGACCGCCTCGCCGCCCAAAAACGCTGGCTGCACGTCTTCCCGG
Organism: Spirochaetaceae bacterium; assembly: GCA_031257995.1. GTDB lineage: Bacteria > Spirochaetota > Spirochaetia > Treponematales > Breznakiellaceae > JAIRNN01. The sequence goes on from JAIRNN010000229.1 coordinate 3,009, forward strand.
AAAGCGCCCGCTGGGACTACTTTGCCCCGATCCGCCCCTTCAAAAAAGGCGTGTGGACGATGGCCCTGCGCTACAACATCCCCGTAATCCCGATGGTCATTTCCTACCGCAAACCCGGCGCAATCGCCCGTCTCTTCAAAACCCCCGCGCTCATCACGCTCCGCATAGGAGACCCCATCCTCCCCGGCCAAACCCTCCTGCCCGGCCGCGCCGCCAAAGACCTGCGGGAAAGAGTCCACCAAAGCATGGTCGAATTATCCGGCATCACCAACAACCCCTACACCGCATCGGGCGAGTGATTATTATTTACAGTCCCATCTAGTGTGATGGCTTGTCGGCAGGCAGGGAAACTCCTTACGGGGAATGGATAATGGATAATGGAAAATCAGATGGGGGAAGCCTCCCCCTCGCTACAGACTTGCTCCGGCCGTCCCTCCCTACACAATTCGTACGCTACCCCCTCTCCATAGGACGCAGTCCCGGGCTCCGCCCCTAAAACCCCATCCCTGCGGGGAATTGAAAAGGGAAAGTGGATAATGGAAAATTATGATAACAGAACGCGCCGCCTTCAAAATCAGATCATTTTCAATTGAGGCTGTTTCAAAACCCCATGTTGCGGGGCGGGCAGACCTCTCTTGGGGCCATCTTGGGCCGGAACGCTTGAGGCGGTCTGTAACCCCCTTTTGGCTGCAAAGCGGGCCGTTATCCGGGCGGGGACGCTGGTTTTGGGGTGATCTCCGGCGAAAGACGGTTGACTTTGGCCTTCCCGTTCGTCCGGGGGCTGTCCCAACTCAGCTTGTATGTCAGTATCCCCTCTGCCGGCGCGGCCGCCGCAAACGCTTCCGCCCAGTCCGCCGCCTCCGCCTGCTCAGGCGGCTCCCCCGCCAATATCTCTGACCGGTACCGTTCCCCCCAAACGTGCCTCCGCCTCCCCGCCAGCACGTTAAGCCGGACGGCGAACGTTTGTTTGTTTCAGCCGTTGCATTATCAGCGGCAACTTAAGCCCGTCGCCGGGCTTGATAAAGAACGACACACTTCCTTCCTCAACGACAAGCCCGCGTATCCCGAAGCCGTAACGCCCCGCCGTTTCGCCGAGGAAAAGCGCTTTGGCCTCCGGCAGCCGGAACAGGGGCCCGCCGATATTAACCGACGTTTGCGCCCGGTACCAGACATGTTCTGCCAGTTCTCTTTCTTGCCGCATATACAATGCCTCCGTATATATATGCGGTTGTCAGCCCGTTTGCTTTATTTTGACGCTAAAAAAGGATGAAAAAGATGAAAAAAGTGAAAAGTTTGAAGTTTTGAAACAGGCCCGCTCTATTAATATGGTACGGCTTCGTGGAGCGGGGTCTGTTTAGGTGCCGTGCCGGCAAGGGGCACGATGCTGTCAGGGGCGGCGTACTGCCGGCCGTGCTG
>JAIRNN010000239.1 GCA_031257995.1 Spirochaetaceae bacterium
GCGCGCGGGAATTGATCCGGCGAAGCGGACAATGGAAGCGTGTATTCTGGGGGCGGCAAGACTGGGCGGCACGGGCTGACAACGGATGAGAAAGGCCGGAAGATACCGGCGCCGCTGTCTCGGAAGGCGGATACGGCGGGCTGCGAAGCGTTACGGGAACCGGCCGGCGCGCTTGCCACCTCGCTCTTCATTCTGGGCCGCGAACGAGGCGCGGACCTTCTCTCCCACTTTCCCGGCGCCGAGGCCGTCTTTGTCTTAAACGATGCCGTCATAAAACGCTGCCCCGCAGGGGCTTCTCTTTGGAACGGCGTGATGGGCGATAGCGGTAGTTCTGCATTCCAGAAAGGGACAGCGCAATGAAGATCGCCCTGTCTCCTTCACGTTTGTCAAAAATTCTCCCCTCTTTACCCGTGTATTCCTACCAGCAGTATCTCAAGTCCAGGGTAATACTGGGAATCATCCATGTCGGCAGGGTCAATCCAACGGTACGCTGCCGTGTGCCGTCGTTTATCACCGCTTCCTGAGCATTGCCGAATGCCGCCGGAAATACTTTTATATGAGTGTTGAGCAGAAGCTGGATCGCGGAGCCGAATTTTACGCCAAAGTCACATCCGGGCTTGAGATAAAAGCCCTCGACCAGTTCCAAAAGATAATTTTCATCGTAATCCGCGCCGGGCTCTTCCCCTCCATGCCAGCCGTTTATCCTTGAATAACGGAGCCCTCCAGCCTTATCGGTGTTTTTATCGCCTGTTTTCAAATCGCTTCTGAAATAATTGAACATTCCCAGACCGAGTTTTCCTTTGATAAAAAAGGGCGTTTTCGGGTTTCTCGCGGCGAGGAAGTCGTAAGAAGCTCCGATGTCAATGCATACAAAGCCTCCACCCCAGGACAGTTTGTCGTTGTCGGTAAAGGTTTTAGCGGCGCCCCATCCAGAATTCGCATAAAATACTTTGGATTCCTTATGACCGGTAAGCGATTCTCCATTACCCGCCACGCCAACCGCCACTGATACCTCGGCAGCCCACGCAGGCGTTATCTGGTATCCGCCGGTTAGTCCCATCGCAAACCCGGCCACCGTGCCGCCGCTATCCGCATCAATATCGCGCACATGGGTACCGCCCGTTCCCGATTTTATGTCCCCCGCTTTGAGGTTCCCGAAAAAATAGGCCCCCATAGAGAAACCCGCGTAATACCTTTTCTCCGGCACGACTCGCCCCGCTTTTTCCTTTTCCGCTTCGTCCTGGCCAAAGAGCGCCAAAGACACGCATAAAAAAGAACCGATCACCATCATCCATTTTCTCACCATTCTCATAATTTCTCCTCCAGGAAAACTTCGTTTTCACTCATTGATATACCTTAAATATAATCAATGGGGAACGAATTGGCAAATTTTTCTTACGGCAGGCCCCACAGGGGCTTCTCTTGGGGGCGGCGTAATGGGAAGCAGCGGCGGCGTCCCCCTACGGGGGCATGGGATAGCGGGATTAGTGAGCAGCCGTTAGGCGGGTGGAAGTCTCACGGTCAACAAGTTAAGAAAACGGGGAACAAAAAAGTCCACAGATTGCGCCGTACGGCGGCTGATTTTCACAGAGTGAAAGAAGCCAAAATCAGTGTTAATCTGCGTAATCTGTGGACAAGAATTCTTAACTTGTTGACAGTGGGGGAAGTCTCCCCCCTCGCTCCGGTCTCCGCCCTACGCTGCCCCCTCTGCGGAGACCCGGCCCCCGTAACGCCCTCTTTTTCATGCGTAAATCCGCGCCGCACAAAGCGCTTCGGCAGTTTCGCGCCACTCCGCACGCCGGGTAATTAAAATGGATGATGAGCGGGTCTTGGGTGCTTCTCATTCCTGTCCTTTTCCCTGCTCCTTTTTCTATTATCCACTCGCGCAACGCGCGCGCCCGGCCGAAACAGTACTCATTGGCAGTGATCCGGGCCCCGGCGTAAGTCTGTACCCACAGGAAAACGGAAGACAATCCACAGGCGGCCCTTCTTTCTTGGCTTCTCGGAGGGAGCCGCCGTATTTGTGAGCGCGGTTCCCGTGATTACGTCCCGGTGACGAGGCCTTCCCGCTCAATCCCGGCGAGAATAAACGGCCCCACCCCTTTGAAGTCGTCAATAGCGACGCGCTCGCCCACATAGTAGTCGTAACTCCCGTCACGGTAGGGAGTTCCGCCGAGACCCGCGACGGCGCAAATGCCGGTCAGGTGGAGCTCGCCCGAAGGGTCTTCCTTCACTTTCAGCCGTAAGAGCCCGTCCCAGGCGCGGCCGGCGGCTTCCCGCAACACGGGCCGGGCGGTTTTTTCGGCGAGACCGTCACGAAGCAGCTTGGAGAAGAAGTAACAGAACATCGCCGAAGCGGAAGATTCGAGGTAATTCTTTGTCCGGCCCCCCCGGTCAAGCACCTGATACCAGAGACCGCTCTCCGCATCCTGCACCGCCAGAATCGGCCCAACGAGCGAGCGGGCGATTGCCGTCAATGGGGCGCGCGCCGCATCCCCCTCCGGAATGATGCCGAGCGTGTCGACAAGGGCCATGCAGTACCAGCCCAGCGCCCGCCCCCAGAAATGCGGCGAACAGCCCGTTTCGGGGTCTGCCCAGCGCTGTTCCCGCGATTCGTCCCAAGCATGATAGAGAAGTCCCGTTTTCGGGTCCCGCGCCTTCTCTGCCATCAGCGTAAACTGATGTACTATGTCGGCATACACGGTCGCTTCTTTGTCAATGTCCGCGCCCCCAGCCCCGCCGCCGAATTCGCGGATATACCGGGCGTTAAACGGCTCGGCCATATACAGGCCGTCCAGCCACATCTGATAAGGATAGATCTTCTTGTGCCAAAAGCCGCCTGAGCGCGTGCGGGGCTGCCGCTCCATCTGCCCGTGCAAGGTCTTGATAGCAACACGATACCGCCGGTCCCCCGTCTCACGCCAGAGATCGAAAAGGACCTTGCCCGCGTTGATCTGGTCGAGGTTGAACTCATCGGCCTTATAACTCAGAATCCGTCCCTCCCCGTCAATCTTCGTGTCGTACATGGCCTTCACCCACGCGCCAAGAGCAGGGTTTCGCACCGCCTTCCCCGCCGCCCGCACCGACTGGAGTATCAGCCCGTGCTCATAGTGCCACCGTACCTGTTCAGGCGCATAACGCCTCATCACCGAAAGCGCCATGCGCTCAAACATCGGCCCTGTCTTGTCAATCGTTTCCATAACTCATTCATTGCTTCGGCTAGAACAGCCTCCCTGCTTCGGCTAGAACAGCCTCCCTGCTTCGGCTAGAGCGGCCCCCCTGCTTCGGCTAGAGCGGCCCCCCTGCTTCGGCTAGCGCGGCCTCCCTGCTCTAGGCTAGCGCGGCCCCCCTGCTCTAGTCTAGCGCGGCCCCCCTGTTTCAGCCACAGAACAGCCGCCCAAGCCGTTGTCCTGGCCAACGTCCTCGTGGGGGTGTCCCGCACGGCCTAGCGGGGGTGTCCTTTCCCCAGAATGGGGAACCGCCGCTCTTTCCCATCAAGCCGCGAACCTAAGGAAAGCCCCCGTGGGGCCCCCGTAGGGGGAACCGCCGCCCTTCCACCCTACGCCGCCCCCGCAGAAAGCCCCTCCGGGGCCTTATTTCAGGTAGTTCTGGGTTTCCGCCACGGCGATTCCGGCCTTTTCCCAGTCTGCGCCGCCCAAGCGGTCGAAATCGGCGACCCAAGCCGTCCAGTTCTGCGGGGTCAGCGCCCGTTTGCCGGTGAGGAACTCGACGACACCTTGCTCGTAGAAACGCTTCAGGTCCGCGTTGGGAGCGGGAAGCGAGTCCGCGCCGATGTTCGGCGTCCATGGCCGCGCCTGCATATCGCGCAGAACGGTGAGAGCGCTCATCGTCTTGCCGGAAACCGCCGTCTTGTAGGTGGGATACCGGGCCAGAAGCTCGATCTCGCCGTTGTAGTAGACCAAGTTGCGAAGCTGGGTGATCGGCTGCATTTCGGGCTTCGAGAACGCCTTGCTCTCATCGGGCAACCCAGCAATCACCGGGACGCCGTTCTCGTCCAGCGTATAGTTCACGCCTTCTTCACCCCAACCGAGAAGATAGTAGCCCTCGTCGGAGGACATCCATTCGAGCAGACGGGCGATGGCCGGACCCTTGCCCGCCTCCGCCGCCTTCTGGGAAACCGCGTATATCCGGTAACCCTGCGTGTACACCCCGGAGGACGCGTGCCCGTTCGGACCCTTGGGCGGGTCGATGACAAGCCATTCCCCGTTCGGGAAATTCTTGTCAAAGGGCGCGTAGTTCGATTCGGCGGCATAGGCGGCGTTCTGTTCGCGCATGATCCCGAAACGGCCCTGCTTCCAGGCGGCGCGGAAATCGTCTTTGCCGTAACTCATCCAGTTCGGGTCGATGAGACCCTCGTCGATGACTCGCTTCACGTAGGCGAGTCCGTCATAGTAAGCCGGTTTGCGGACGTTGAGCCCCGGATCGCTCGCGGCAAGACTCCACGTCCCCGCGACGCCGAACGCGCCCATAAGCGGGTCGAAACGGCGGCCCAAGCCCTCGGACATCGCGTCAATCTCGATGAACGCGCCGTAGCCGTAGGTGTCCTTGCGGCCGTTGCCGTCCGGATCGTTGTTGACGAACGCCCGCATCACGTTGATGTAGTCCTCGGTCGTAACCGGCACGGCAAGACCCAGCTTGTCCAGCCAGTCCTTGCGAACGAGCACCCCTTCGTTCCTGACGACCGCGCCCGGAGACGCGAACCCGTAGGCCTTCCCGTTGACCGTCGTGTGGGCGCGGCTGTCCGCGTCATACTGGATACTCGCGCGGTTCGGCATGAGCGCGTAGAGATCGTCAACCGGAGCGACAAGGCCGTTCCTGATGAGGTTCAGCCACGGGTCGCGCCGGATCATGAAGAGATCGGGCAGACTGTTTGACGCGCCCGCCGCCTGAATCTTCACGTCCTGATCGGACTCGTTCGAGGGAAGCGCGGTGAGCCTCAAGTCGATGTTCAGCTTGTCCTTGATGAGCTGCAACACCGGCCAATCCGCCGGAGGCGGTCCCGCTTCCGTCACCGCCGCGCCGTACCACAACTCAATGGTTACCGGACCGCTGTCGACCGCGGCCGTCTTTTTCGCGCACCCTGAGAACACCAGAACAACGGCAGCCGCCGCTGCCATCAACACCATCATTACCTTTGTCTTCATAATGCCTCCATAAAATAACATATAAATCTGCCGACGGGCTTTCAATGCCCGTCGGCTATGATACCAATCTTACTGCCGCTTTATCGAGCCGCTTCAGGGGCGGCATGGACCGCCAGCCAATCGTACAACCAGTCGTAAGACCGCGCGCCGGATACGCCGTGCCCGCCGTCAAAAAGGTCGATGCCGATGTTTTCTGCCGCGCCGAGCAGGGCATACCCCTCTCGAAGCTGCGCATAGGCCGCACGGGAGGCCGCCGCCGGAAAAAGGGGATCATGGAGCGCCGCTTCCAGAAAAAGCGGTTTGGGCGCGATAAGCGCCAGAATATCGGGAAGCTCGGCATAACGCAGAATGCCGGGAATATAGTTGTCAATGCAGTGCCGTACGGACATGATACTCTCCTTAAAAACATTCGCGTAACAGCTCACCACCGCGCGCCGGATCCGCTCGTCAAAAATGGCGGCAAGCGCGCAAATCATGCCGCCGCCCGATACGCCCATAGCCCCGATACGCGCCGCGTCAACCTCGTCCAGCCTGCCAAGATAGTCCAGCACCCGCATCACGTCGTACACCCGCCATGCGGCAAGCGTTTGCCCCAAAAGCAACAGACTCGTCCCGATTTTCTGACAAGCATTTTCCGTCTCCGGCGCGTCCTGTAATTCCGAAAGCCGCCGGTCGCCGAAACCCAGCAGTTCGGGAACGATAACGACAAACCCGCGTTTCGCAAGTTCGATCGGAAAGAGCTTATGGTAATCCGGCTCATCTGCCGGCTTTTCATTCCCGTCCGGATAGAGGCCCACTGCGGCACGGCTGCCGTATCCATGCCCATGAAGCGCGATCACTGCGGGCGAGCGCGGGACTTTGACGCGGGGGACAATCACGTAACACGGCATCGCGTACATCCCGCTTTCCGAAAGCAGTACCCGGCGGCGAACATAGTCCCCGCACTCTTTTTCTTCCAGCGCCGCTACCCGCAGTGCGGGACGCGGCACAGGCAGCGCGTTCATACCAAGCGCGTCTGCCAATGCCGCAGTAAGCGCCGCTTTCCACTCAGGCCACATTTCCGCCGTATGCGGCATCGCCAAAGCGCGGCGGGTCTCGCGGTACTGCTTCTCTAAAAAACCATCGGCCGGATACGACAACACGAACTATCTTATATAGCCGTTGGCAGTTGCCGCCGCGATCCCGTCTTTTTCCCACTGCGCGCCGCCCAGCCGGTCAAACTCGGCAACCCAAGCCGTCCAGTTGGCGCGAGTCAGTTGCCGCTGTCCGGTTACAAACTCCACCACCCCTTGTTCGTAGAAACGCTTCAGGTCGGCATTTGGGGAGGGCAAGGCATCGGCCCCCACATTAGCCGTCCACGGGCGCGTCTGCATATCGACTTGTACATCAAAAGCGCTCATCGTTTTGCCGGAGACCGCCGTCTTGTAGGTGGGAAGGCGCGCCCGCATCTCAATTTCACCGTTGTAGAACACCATATTCCGCAGTTGGGTAACGATTTGCCCGGCGCCTTTGGTAAAGCCAAGTTCCGGATTCGGCAGATTGTCGACTGTGGGAATGCCGTTCGCGTCAAGCGTGTAGTTGACCCCTTTCTCGCCCCAGCCTAACAGATAGTAGCCCTCATCGGAAGACATCCATTCAAGGAGGCGGGCGATTGCCGGGCCTTTTCCCGCTTGCGCCGCCTTTGTCGATACCGCATAAATACGATAGGCGTTGGTGTACACACCGACAGACTGATGACCCTGCGGCCCTTTCGGCGGATCAATCACGATCCATTCGCCGTTGGGAAAATTCTTGTCAAAAGGCGCGTAGTTTGACTCGGCCGCATAGGCGGCGTTCTGCTCGCGTATAATGCCGAAACGCCCCTGTTTCCAGGCGGCACGGAAATCGTCTTTCTTGTAACTGGTCCAGTTCGGGTCAATGAGTTTTTCATCGACCATCGTCTTAACATAGGCGAGAGCATCATAATACTCCGGTTTCCGCACATTGAGCCCCGCGCCAGCCTTGGTGATGTTCCATGTCCCCGGAACGCCAAACGCGCCGAAGAACGGATCGAAGCGCCGCCCCAAGCCTTCCTCAAAGTTGTTGATCTCGATAAACGCGCCATAGCCATAGGTGTCGTTTCTGCCGTTACCATCCGGATCCTTCGAGGTAAACGCCCGCATTACTTCAAGAAATTCATCCGTCGTAACGGGGACTTTGAGTCCGAGCTTGTCGAGCCAGTCTTTACGGATGAGAACGCCCTCGTTTTTGGCAACGGAACCGGGCGAAGCAAGACCGTAAGACTTCCCGTTCACCGTGGTAAACCCACGGGCATCGGCATCATACTGAATTTTGGCGCGTGTCGGCATGAGCGGATACAAATCGTCAACCGGCGCGATCAAACCGGCATTGATGAGATTGAGCCAGGGGTCGCGGCGCACCATAAAGAGGTCAGGCAAAGCATTGGCCGCTCCCGCCGCCTGAATTTTGACATCCTGGTCGTTTTCACTTGAGGGAAGCGCGGAAATTTTCAAATCAATGTTGAGTTTGTCTTTGATGAGCTGTAAAACCTTCCAGTCCGCCGGCGGCGGCCCCGCTTCCGTCATCGCCGCGCCGTACCACAACTCAATGGTTACCGGAACGGATGCCGTTCCGCTGCCCGCTGTCGAATCGCTTTTGCCTCCGGCAAACAGTCCCGCTGTTCCGCTGGCTATCAATACCATAACCAGCCCGATCTTCAATGTTCTCTTCATAATTTCCTCCATAAAAATATATATTTGAGCGGTCCGGGCAATGCCGCAAACCTGCTCTGTATCCCTATGCGATTGTTTCAAAACCCATTCGTATTGAGGCAAACACATTGACCGGAGCGCCCGTCAAAGGGCCGGCGATTTGCCTCGGCTTCCCCCGCCGCTCCTCTAAAATGCTCCACATCTCCCGCATCTCTCACCTACCCTTTCACGCTCCCCAACATCGTGCCTTTGGTGAAGTATTTCTGGATGAAGGGGTAGGCGATGACCATCGGGATCGCGGCCATGAACACGCTGGCGGCTTTGATGGCTTGCACGTTGGCGTTGCCGAAGGCGTTGACTTCGACGAATTCGTTCATGCCGCTGGCCATGAGAATATTGCGTAACAGGATGGGCAGCGGTTGCAGGGCGTTGGCGTTGATGTAGAGCATCGCGTGAAAGAAGTCGTTCCAGAAGGTGACACCGTAGTAGAGGCCGATGGTCATGATGATGGGCTTGGAGAGGGGCAGGATGATCTGGAGCAGTATGCGCCATTCCTGCGCCCCGTCCATCCGCGCGCTCTCTTTGAGTTCGTCGGGGATGCCCTCGAAGAAGCCGCGCATGATGAGGCAGTTGTAGGTACTGATCGCGCCGGGCAGAAAGATGGCCGCGAGGTGGTTGGTGAGGCGCAGTTTGGTGATCACGAGGTAGGCGGGGATCATCCCGACGTTGAACAAGTAGGGGATGAGTACGAAGATCGTGAGAAGCTTCCGTCCGGGGAGCGTTTTCACCGACAGCACATAGGCAAGCGGGATGGTGAGGAACAGCGAGGCCGCCACGCCCATGATGAGGATTTTGAAGCTGTTGCCGAAGGCGTTGAAGAAGCCGTTGTTGCCGAGGAGGGCGCTGTAGGCGGCGGTGGACCATTTCCACGGGGCGAGGAACATTCCCTCGAAGTTGCTGCCGATGAAGTCGTTGGGCCTGAACGAGAGGGTGATCGTGCTCCACATGGGGACGGCCACGATGATGAATATCAGTATGAGAAACAGGTCCAGGACGCGGTAAAAGACCGTGTCGCCGAGCGAAAGTCTGGTTGCCGCGCTTTTCTTTTTTACGTTGTTCGTTGTTCTGTTCGTTGTATCGTTCGTTTTTGCCATAATTTCCCCCTGTCCTTAAAATAACGAAGAATCCGTCGCTTTTTTCACCAGCGTGTTGGATATGTAGATGGTGAAAAGGCCGATAGCGCCCTTGAAGATGCCGACTGCGGTCGCGAGGCCGAACTGGAACTCCAGGAGGCCCTGCCGGTAAACCCATGTGTCGATGATGTCCGCCACGCTGTAGACCGGGATCGAATAGATCATAAACATCTGGTTGAACCCGGCATCGAGGATCGTGCCCAGTCTGAGCAGTACCACCATCACGATGACGGGGCGGATGGACGGCAGGGTGATATACCAGACCCGCTGGAATGCGGACGCGCCTTCCACTTTCGCCGCCTCGTAGAGCGAGGGATCGATGCCCATCAACGCCGCGATGAAGATGATCGCGCTCCAGCCCATCTCCTTCCATGCGTCGGAGAGGATGACGATAGCCGGGAAGGTCTTGGTGTCGGTGAGGAAGGCATGGGGTTGTCCGCCGAAAAACTTGATCACATCGTTCACGATCCCGTCGCCGGGCGCGAGGAGGACGAGCAGGATGCCGTACATGATGACCCACGAGAGGAAGTGCGGCAGATAGGCGAGCGTCTGCACGAATTTACCGAATTTGGGATGGGTACATTCGTAGAGCGTTACCGCGAGAACGATGGAAACGGGAACGCTCACGAGGAGTTTTCCAAAACTGTAGAAGAGCGTGTTCCGCAGGAGTTCCCAGAAATAGAACGACCTGAAGAAGGTGAGAAAATGGGTGAAGCCGATCCACTTGCTTCCCAGCACTCCGTCCAGCGGCATAAAATCCTTGAACGCGATCTGCCCGTTCCAGATGGGCACATACTTGAAAATGACGTAGTAGACAAACGGAATGACCAGCAACGCGTACACGGACAGATGCCGCCGAATGTCTTTCTTTAGATCCCTTCTTTTGAGTGTACCCGTGACTGCCCGGGTCTCCGTTTTTTCTCTTTTTTCCACTTTCTCCATAATATCCGCCTTGAGGAACAACCCCTTTATTAAGGATACCACGGTTATTCAGATAAAACAGATAGATTGTTGGATTTTTCCGACATTTAGCGCCATTTAATGTGGGAGCGGGTCGGTGGCAGGGCCCGCCTCACGGCGTATAATTGATGTCCGCCTTAAGCGCCTGGCTATGCTGCAAACGCCGGGGAATAACGTAGAGCCTGCCGTCTTTTATGAACCGCGCGCCGGTTTGTTTGAAGACAAACGGTATGCTTGCGGCTTCGCATTGCGCCCGTAACGATAAAAACCACTCATACCGGCAGGCGCGGGCATTCGCGCCGGATTCCCCGCCTGCGATGACTTCTTCCAAACCGGGGAACAGGTACGCGGAAATATCAAGCGGTGAAAGCAGCGGCTCATGGATGAACATCTTGTGCGCTATGGGCAGCGTCCTGAAAAACGGGAGCCGCTCTCCGGCACGGCGCTGATTTTCGCAGGTAACTCCAATCGTTACGTTTTCATACCCCGCGCCCCAGTCATGGGGAATACAGCCGGGAAACCGCTGAATCCGCTTTGTGATGATGAGGAACGAGCAGTCGCTCCGTTCCCTGATGATGCGCCACACGTCTTCCCGCCACCTGTCCGCGCCGTCATCCTCCAAAAAAAAGTCGGAACTGAAGCAGGTGTAAAACAGTGAGCCGGGCGGATATTTATACGCGCCGTTTGCGTAGCGTTCAATCGGCATATTGAATTGGGCGGTTTTCTGTATGGTACGGCTGTCCCGCCCCCATTTCGCATCCTGCCGATACACATAGCAGTTTTCGCATCCTTCGCTGTATTTAAGACATCCATGCCACATATTCCATGTCGCGGTTTTCGGTGTCCAGCCAGACGGCGCGGGACGAATATCGTCAAAGAGAAAAGCCTGGGCGCACTCCTTGTACAGCATACGGATATTGTACCCGAACAAGAGGAGGGCGGGAAGAGCGGACTCTTTTTTCCCGGCAATTCCGATTTTGGAAAAATTTAAGAGCCTGTTCAAAAACCCTGTACCAGTGAACAAAGTGGGGAAGTCGCGGCAAATTGCCGACCCCTCGCTCCGGTCCAAGCTCAAAACCCCCGCCGCCCTCCGCTACCCTCTCTGCGTGGGCTCCGCCCCCGTAACGCCCCCCCACTGAGGGACTTGTTCTCTTCCCCCAAACTGGAACTGCTTGGTTTTTGAACAGACTCTAAGATTTGATATAGTTTTAGCAGTAATTCTATCAAGAAAAATAAAAAGAGGGGGAAGCCTCCCCCCTTCGCTCCAGCCTGCTCTCCGGCCGATACGCCCACGCCTAAAGGCGCGTCCGCAAATGCTTGCTCCGCTCTTCACATCCTCCGTTTGGTCTTACGCTATCCCCCTCTTCGGGGATTTCCCACCCCCGAAGGTGTCCTAATGGACACATTCCCCCCTCCATCGGTACAACGGGCACAACAAGGGTTGTGCTTGGGCTTAATCCTACGCCAGTTTTGAAACAGGCCCGCTCTATTAATATGGTACGGCTTCGTGGAGCGGGGTCTGTTTAGGTGCCGTGCCGGCAAGGGGCACGATGCTGTCAGGGGCGGCGTACTGCCGGCCGTGCTG
>JAIRNN010000273.1 GCA_031257995.1 Spirochaetaceae bacterium
GTACGTTGAGGCGTATTATAATCGCATTCGACTGCATTCGGCACTTGACTATGTGGCACCTCATGTGTTTAACTCAAGGTAAGTCGCTTAACGGTGTCTACCTTACGGGGTAAAGTCCAGTTATTACGCTACCGGTGCCGTTGGGGTTGGGGTAGTTCTGGTTGGGATACTGCTCACCAGTATGAGATTTTGGGATGCCGTTACCGATCCGATTATTGCCATGATGGTTGACAAAACAGGCGGCAAGTTTGGAAAATACCGGCCTTTTATTGCCATTGGTAACGTGGGAATGGCAGTCAGTATAGCCCTTTTGTTTTTTACAACCCATAAAATTCTCCAAGCGGGCCGACTGCTATACTTTTTCTTCCTGTACGTGGTGTATATCATTTTCTATACCATGCAGACCACTATCCACAAGGCCGCCCAAGCTTCACTTACCAAGGATCCGAAACGGCGGCCCTTGTACGGGCTTTTTAATACCATATTAAGCATGGTGGTGATGTCTACCGCATTTTCCTATTACTTACCCAATGTGGTCATAAAGAAATATCCGGAAGGATTTAGAGACGTAGGTCTTTTTGGTGAATTGACGATTACCGTTATAATTGCATCCGCCGTCTGTGCCATATTGTCAATTATCGGTTTATGGGCAAAGGACAAGCCGGATTTCTGGGATACGAATAAAAAAGCAACCGACAGCCTCAAGTTCAGGGATTACTGGGATATATTGAAAAACAACCGATCAATGCAAATGATGATCATAGAATCCACGTCGGATAAACTTGCGTCCCAAATCGCCGGACACCCTACAGTATCCATTATACAGTACGGCATTCTTGCTGATAACTACGGTCTTATGGGAAAGATTAATCCGATAACGATTATTCCGGTGGTACTGCTATCTATTTTTGGTGCCAGATTGGCAAGAAAATCAGGGTTGAGAAAGGGGATTGTATTTTTCAGTTGGATCGGTATTGCGGTAAACATCGTTTTAGTTTTCGTTATTAGCTTCGGCAACATGTCTTCATTATCCTTAAGCTCCGTCAATCTCTTTACCGTTTTCTGGATAATCCTGCTCATTTTTCAGCAAAGTTCACGGCAATTCATTTCGGATTTAAGTTATCCCCTGATCGGTGATATTACGGATTATGAAACCTACCGTTCCGGAAAATTTGTACCGGGCATGATTGGCAATTTGTACAGCTTTGTTGATAAATTTGTTGCTTCTCTGGCAACAACCATTGCCGGTTTTATATTGCGGGATTCGGTTATACAACTCTAATGCCCCAGGTTGGCGACGCTCCAAACGCGGCGGTAAAAACCATCGTTATCATATTCTTTTGCGCCTTTCCTATTTTTGGCTATATACTGAATGCCATCTCAATGAAATACAAATTTCTATGCGTTTATGCTGATATGAAACACCCCTCTATTGACAAAATATTTTTCTGATCTATACTTATCACTATACATATTAACTTTATGTAAATAATAGGTATTCGTTGTTTGGCCTTTTCAGAGGGTCAAGGGGGTTATATGTCAAGGGCATATTCGGGTATTCGGGAGACGCGGCCGTATACGTACAATGATATGGGCGGGTACAGTCTCGTTATCGCGGAAGATTATCAAAAAAAGTGTTTGAAAACTGCCGACCGGACTTTCAGCCAGGGGCTCCAGTGTCAACAGATCAACAGTCTTTCCGCGTTGATTTCTTTGGAGGATTCGGTTTTTATCGTCCATTCTCCCCAGGGGTGCGCGGGTTGTGTTTCTATGGCCGCCGATGGATACCGGGTGGGACAGGCGCACCGGGGGGTAAAACTGATAAAAAGCCCCCGTATCATCGTTACGAACCTCGACCAGAACGATGTCATCATGGGCGGTGAGAAAAAACTGAGGGAGGCCGTTTCTCTCGCCGTTGAACGGTACGCGCCGAAAATGATCTTTGTGTTTACGTCCTGCGCTTCCGGCATTATCGGGGACGATGTGGACGCGATTACCGGGGATATGCAAAAGGACAACGAGGCCCTGCTGGTTCCCATTCACTGCGACGGCTTCAGGTCCAAGATTTGCGCGTCCGGGTTTGACGCCGCCTTTATCGCCATCCAGAAATATGTCCTCTCCAAAGAAAGACTGCCCAAACAACCGGGCCTCGTGAACCTGTTCGCGCCAACGTCTATCAGTTACAAGGATCAGCTTGAAATAGAACGGATGCTGGGGCTTTTGGGAGCCGAGGTAAACTATATTCCCTTTTACAGTTCCCCGGACAAGATCCGCCGGATCACCAGCGCTCAAGTCTCCACTTCTATCTGCAAGGTCTTTGCCGACGAGTTTATGAAGGAGTTGGATGTATCCTACGGTATCCCCTTCGCCCATACGGTGATGCCTATCGGGGTGCGGAATACCGACAAGTGGTTCCTCTGTATCGCGGAGCTTTTAGGCAAAGGAAAGCAGGCACGGGAATATATTCAAAGGGAACACGACCGGATACTGCCCCAGTTGGCGGACGTGAAGAAACGGCTTCAAGGCAAGCGGGTGTTCATCTGCGGAGGCACAGGCCGCTCTTTTGCCGCCGCCGCCTTGATTGACGATTTCGGCATGGAGCTTGTGGGCCTCGAAACCCCGACCTATGACATAGACGCGCAAATTGACATCGAATACCTCAACGGCATCCACAACAACTACGTGGTGGATGTGGCAAATATGCAGCCCTTTGAGCAGGTGAACTTGGTCAACAGGATCAAGCCCGATGTTTTCATCGGTGTTCCCGCTTGGTCCGCCCGTTTCGGTATTCCCACGACCCACGTGCTGGATCCCAAACGGGCCACTATGGGTTACGACGGTATCTTGTATCTGGGGAATAAAATCGCCAGTCAGGTGGAGAACCCCGGATTTAACAAAAAACTTTCGGTTTACGCCCGGTTGCCCTACAAGCAGTCATGGTATGAATCGGATGCCTTCAAGTTTATCAAAACGAGCGTTGCCAAAACCGGCGTTATCAGTACCAGCAAGGGGTAGTATATGTCCATCGTTACCGAGAGTCCCCGCGGGACTTGCGTTCTGGGAGGCGTCAACAACGTGTTGAGCGCCTTGTATAAGGTATGCCCGATCTACCATTCCGGGCCCGGTTGCTGTATGCAGACTACCGCCGGGGAATCCGGTCAGGCGGGGCTCCGGGGGCCCTACTACCTGTCCGGCGTTTCCACTCCCTGCTCGAATATGCTGGATCGGGAGGTTGTTTTCGGCGGCGCGGACAAACTGCGGGACGAGATAGAGGGCGCGCTTGAGATCATTGATGCCGAGGCCTATTTCGTGCTGACCGGCTGCACGGCGGGCATCATCGGGGACGATGTGTCTAGTATCACCAGGGAGTATTCCAGCCGGGGGCTGCCGGTGTATCCCGTTACCACGCCGGGCTTTATGGGGAACAGCCTTCTGGGATATGAGACGGTATTCCAGACTTTTCTCGATGAGATTGTCGAAAAAGGTCTTCCCCATCAACCTGACCTCGTGAACCTGTTGGGGATTGTTCCCTATCACGACCCCCACTGGGCCGGGACTCTGGAGGAATTGGCCCGCATCTTCGGGCGGCTGGGTTTACGGACACATACCTTTTTCACCGAAAACCAGGGGATTAAGGAGATACGCGAATCCTCCGCCGCCGCCCTGAACATCATCGTGAGTCCTTGGCTGCTCAAGAGCGCGTCGGAACAGTATGCGGAGCGTTTTGGCGTACCCTTCATCCGGTTTCCCGGGCTGCCTGTCGGGGCAACGGAAACGACCAAACTGGTACGTCAGGCCGCCGCCGCCCTCAATCTGGACAAGGGCAAGGTCGAGACGGTGATCCGTGAGGAAGAAGCGTATGTGTATCACTTCATGGAAAGCATCATCGGAGCGTTAAGCTGGAAGCAATTCGCCGTAGTTGGCGACGCTGCCACCGCTGTGGGGATGACGCGCTTCCTTGCAAACGACTACAGTTTCAACCCGGTGCTGACCATCGTTACCGATCCGCTATTCCGCAAAGAGGACAAACAGCGGATCACGGATCAGATTACGAATCTGGAATACGCCCGCCCGCCCGATCTGTTCTTTGAGCCGGATCATCACCGCATCATGCGGAAACTGCGGGAATACGATAACATCACCCTGTTAGTCGGTAGTTCTCTGGAACAGGAAATCGCTCTGGAACGGGACATCCAGTGCCACGTCATGTCTTTTCCCATCTCCGACCGTCTGGTGCTCAACCGTACCTACAGCGGATACCGGGGAACCCTGACCCTCGTGGAAGATCTCTTCAACAATCTATAGCCCCGAAGGGGCTTTCCTTGGAGGCGGCGTGATAAGATAGGGCGGCGATTCTCTGCGGCACAAAGGGGTTTATCAAGGTACCGCCTTTATTCGTGTCACACCGTGTTGCGGAAATAGCTAAACACGCTCAGCAATTCCGATTTCGGAAAAATTTAGGATTGAATACAGTTTGTAACTATTCAGGTGGGGGACGCCCTATGCCGCACGCGAAACGTTGAACGTGTTTATGATATCCCTGCAACACGGCGTGGGCCCAAAAATGCTCCACCATGGATAAATGCAACAGGCCCCGTCTTCCCCTCGCTACGGTCTTGCGCCCTCCGCTACCCC
Organism: Spirochaetaceae bacterium; assembly: GCA_031257995.1. Lineage (GTDB taxonomy): Bacteria > Spirochaetota > Spirochaetia > Treponematales > Breznakiellaceae > JAIRNN01. The sequence goes on from JAIRNN010000273.1 coordinate 4,636, forward strand.
CTCTGCGGGGACAAGACCATAGGTGTATGGTGGCTATGCGTTGCATAGCTTGGTGGGCGCACCCCAAGCGTCCACGGACGGACGCAAAATAGAGTGCGCTCCGGCCCGGAAGTTCAAAACAGGATGTTGAGGGCTGTAGGGTTCCCGCCTCCGAAGGTGTCATAGACGCCCCGCCCCCGGCGCAACGTTTGTCTTAATCTTTCACCGGTTTTGAAACAAACTTTATGGTTTTAGCGTTGCATTTTCATTTTGAAATCGGAATTGCTGAAACACGCTCAATGTTTCTCGTGCGGTAAATGGGGACCTACGGGGAATAGAGTGCTTTTGTTAAAAGTATAAAAGGGTACGTTTCCCGCTGCCAACAACTTAAAAACACAACTTAAAAATACTTGTCCACAGATTACGCGGATTTAAGAAAGGTTTTGAAGCAAAAATCTGTGTAATCCAGGAAATCTGTGGACGCTTTGTTTTTTTTGTGTGCTCAACTTGTTGACCGCGAGAGACTTCCCTCCTTCTCTATGCGTAACTCGCGCCCGCCGTCTTCTCTATAAACAAAAACTCTCCAAAGTCTTCCACAGGATAGGTGTGGCGTACTGTGAAGCCGAAACTCGTGTAGAGGCCCACCGCGAAGGGGTTGGCGGCAAGCACCATCAGGCAGAGGCTTTTTACCCCGGCGGCAAGGGCGGCATCCTCTATCCCGGCCAACAGCCTTTTTCCGAGGCCCTGTCCCTGGAGGCGGGGGTCGACGCAGAGGCGGTGAATGACGCGGGCCGGACCGGGTTGACTCCAGATGGTTTCAGGCGGCGGGTCGTCTTCTATTTCAAGGCTGTCGTTCACCGCCGCTGCGGCGACGGGCCGCCCTTCATGTTCGAGCAGGTAAAGGGTACCGTCTTCGATGTCGCGCAGGATACGGGCCTTGTCCGGGTATTGGGTATTCCACTGGAAAATGCCCTTGCGGTTCATGTTCTTTGCCGTGCGAAAATACAGCGCGCGAAGGGAGGCCGCTTGTGATGCGGCGGCTTTCCCGAAGACGGCGTGATCAAAACCCACTATCGTGCCGCCGCCTTTTGTCCGGTAGATGTCTCCGCGCGCCACCTGAACTTTCCAGCCTTAGCTTCGATGTTGCGGAACCCCCGGCTGATGACCAAGCTCAACACCTCGTAGATGACTGTAAGCATGATATAACCCTCCAGATAATCCAACCCGGTATAAGAGAGGTTGTAGGCCACCGAAAAGATCTCGGTAACGCCGACATAAAACGCGAGGGACGTTTCCTGCACGAGACCCAAAAACATATTTCCCAGATTGGGTAGCGCGACAACGATTGCCTAGGGAAGGATGATCTTCACGAGCGCTTGGGTTTTGGTCATGTTGACAGAGTAGGCGGCCTCAAGTTGCCCCTTGTCCACTGCGGAGAGCGAGGAGAGAAAGATTTCCGAACAATAGGCGGCTTGGTTCATACCGAGCGCGGCAAGGGCATAGACAAAACTGGGAATCCGCTTTATCTCCGCGCCGGGAAAGACCGTCGCGATGACGACCGGTATCGAAAAGAACGATACGTACAAGAGAACGACGGTCGGCACGCCGCGAAAGAACGAAACGACAACCGTACAAAATTTGCTCGCAAACGGGATCTTTTCGGAGCGGAGATGCGCGAGAAGAAGCCCCAGCGCCCAGCCCAGCAACCCGGCAAGGAGTGCGAGGCTCAGGGTTGACGGGAACGCCGCTATGATCTGGGGAAACGCAGATTTAATAAAGGGCCAGTTCATCTTTTATGCCCCTTTGCGTTGTACGCTTTTAGCAGTATGCGGTTTAATTGTTCCAGCAACACGCAGAATCCCCAATAGATGAGCGCGACTGCCAGATACGCTTCAAGACGGCGCGATCCCAAGCCCTGATAGGCGATGAGCCGTGCCCGGCCCATAATATCAACGATGCCGATAGTAAACCCCAGCGAGGTCATCTTGAACAGCATCACGATGTTGTTCCCCAAGCTCGGAATGGCGATCCCGAAGGCTTGCGGCAGAATGATGCGTACAAACGCCTGAAGGCTCGACATCCCGACGCTGTACGCGCCTTCCCGTTGCCCTTTGTCGACGGCGAGATATGCGGAACGCATCATCTCGGAGATGGGCGCGGAAATCGCCAGCGAAAAAATCCCCACGAGATACACCGTCTTCGGAATGTCCGTCAGGTCGATGCCGAAATTCTTGAAAAACTGGGGAAGTCCCAGATAGAGCAAGAAAATTAGCACCAGTTGCGGGAGGCCGCGCATGAATGCGATATACCCTCCCGCTATTTTTGAAAGCGTCCGGCTTTTCCCCATGCTCGCGGCGCAGAGAACCGCGCCGATGACCAGCCCCAACACAAGCGCGGACAGGGTAAGCAACAGGGTGAGCGGCATTGCCAAGAGGATTTTGGGGATGTCTTTTATAAAGACATCGGCCTTGAAGGGTACCATGCGTCCTCCTAATTCCCGCTATACTGGGGAACGGCCCCTTGAGCCTCAAATTGCGCCGTATACTTTTCAAACACGTCTTCGCCGAGGTACTGTTGCGAAATCCTGCCCAGCGTGCCGTCTTCCCGCATCTCTCTGATAACGTTATCCAGATCATCGGCGAGTTGCGTCTCGTTTTTCGCGAGCATATAGTAGGTGTCCTCAATCAACGCGGGCTGCGTTAAGCGAAGTCCGGTAATGCCGAGCTCCTTGGTAACGATGTCAAAACCCTGCGGATACGCGAGCGAGGCATCGGCCTCCCCATTGAGAATGGCGAGAAAGGTATCCGCCGTTGTCGCGTCGTTCATTATCACAAAACCGAGCTCCTCTCCGGGATGAGAGGCGTTCCACCCCAGCAACAAACCGTGCTCATAGCCTGACGGGATCGTGATAATTTTCCGGCGCGCGAGATCAAGTAGCGATTCGGACGGGTCATCTTTACGGACAACGAGGTTAATCGGCGAAAGTGTCGTGTATTCCTTCGGAAAGAGGAACCGGGACTGACGCGCGTCCGAGCGTACCAGCATACATATCGCAATCGAAGCGTTCCCCGCCTCCAGCGCAACCGGCATCGCGGCGAATTCCATACCCGTTATATGGAAAGAATACTGCGGCAAACGCTTGTCCGCCTCCCGCAACGCGGCAATTTCATACCCATCGTACTCGTCGTTGTCATTCAGAAACGCGAACGGTACGTTGGTATTCACCGTTACCACCTCGACGACACGCTCATTCTCCGCTCCCGCTTTCTTCTTCGCGCAGCCCGCCAAAACAAGCCCCGCAGCCACCAAAACGAAAACGACTAAAGACCCCGGCATTTTCTTCATAATGCACTCCTTCTCAAAATATTAGATCGCAGTTCCCCGCGTATCATACGTACATCTGTGTTTCCACTTAAGAAAATATAAGAGGGGGATGTCTTTCCCGCGCTCCAGCCCGCTCTCCGGTCGATGTGTCCGCACCTCCCTCCGTTTGGTCATACGCAACCCCCTCTACGGGGCGCCCAATGCCGCGCCCGAAACATTGAGGGCGTTATACAATTACACAACACGGTGCGGTGCCAATAAAGACTCCGCCTTTTTATTCAAACATCTGCGCCGCGGTTCTAAGGCGCGGAAGGTTTTTACCGACAGCCGTGCCTTTTATCGCCAATCCGTCTGTTTTGCCAGCTTTCACAGAAAGCCGCCTTCAAGACTGCTTGTAAAGCCGATCGGCTGTCAAATCAGCGCGCCTCTATCCTTATCCGCCTCAGCGGTTTACTAACCGCCTTCGCCTTTGCGGTTAATTCCATCTCTTTGTCAACTGACAAAAATACCCCAATACAAACGAGTTTTGGAACAGGCATTTACAAGCAGAAGCGCTATATCGTGTATTGACTGTCAAAAGAAAAGCGCGAAAGAAACTGTTGCGTGCGCTCTTCCCTCGGCGAAAGCAGCACGTCGCGGGCACTCCCCTGCTCGACGACAACACCCTTGTCCAAAAAGACAACTCGCGTCGCCACATCAAACGCAAAAGACATCTCGTGCGTGACGATAACCATCGTGATCCCCAGCTCCGCCACCCCTCTGATGCACTTGAGCACGTCCCCGACAAGCTCCGGGTCAAGCGCCGAAGTCGGCTCGTCAAAGAGAATCAGCTGAGGCTCCAGAACCACGGCGCGGGCGATCCCTACACGCTGTTGCTGGTCGCCCGACAGATAGCACGGATACTCGTTCCGCTTATCAACGAGGCCGACCTTTTCCAGCGTGGACAAAGCCCGGTCTTCGGCTTCCTTTTTGGCAACCTTCCGCACGACGAGCCCCTCGGTGAGATTCTGCAACACCGTCTTGTTGTTAAAGAGGTTGTAACTCTGAAAGACCATCGCGGTACTGCGGCGTACCGCGCGAATGTCCTTGCGGGCGGCGGTCGGCAGATTAACTGAAACATCGCCCAATGTAAGCTCGCCCTCATCTTGGTTTGGGGCGAGGGAACATAAGAATCTTGACAAGCTGCTGGAACTGCTTAAGTCCGCTTAACACAGGGAAAGTTTATGCCGACGGCAGCTATGCGTATTATGAGCGTTTTTCCCCGGAGGTTCTGATCGTTACGAAGAAAAACACCCAAAAGACAGAAAGGAAACATCTGTCACTGAGGACTTGGAGCGCCCGGTTAGTGAG
>JAIRNN010000328.1 GCA_031257995.1 Spirochaetaceae bacterium
TTATACGCCATTATTCCGCCCCGGCTTTCAGGACGATGGGTATCTTTATGCCCGATACGGAAAAATGTGTCACGCGGGCGCCCCAAAAAACCTGAAAAAAGTTGCAAAAAGTTGCAAAAAGTTACAGAAACCGCAGATGGCACAGATGGATGCGGATTATTCGCCCCGGACACCACTGAATCTGTGTTCTGTGGTTCCCCATGATTAAAGCCGTGATGTTTTGTCCCTTTGATAACGTTTCTATTGGGCATAGTCCGCGTTGAGTTCCCGTTCCAGATCAAGCGTCAGGTTTTTGTAGGCGAGGCGTTCCTTTAGCAAGTCCTGCCGCGACTGGGCCCAAGACGCGCGGGCGTTTTCATAATCAAGTATCTCCATCGCGCCGCGTTCAAAAGCCGCCTCGGACATCCGGTAGGTGCGCTCGGCAATCTCCGCCCGCAGCCGCGCTATCTCAATCGAAGAAAGCGTGCTTTGCATATTTTCGACGATCGACCGGATGGAATTCGCCGCGCTCTGCCGCACACTCTGCAAATTGAGCCGCGCCTTTTCCACCTCGGCATTCGCGGACAAGACCGCCTGCGCCCCTTTGGTTCCCGGAATCCACGAATCAAGCGGAACGGACACGGAAAGCCGCGCGCTGAGATTGCTGGAAAAAGGCTGGTTTTCACCGCCCAGCGTACCGCCCGCCAAGTTGCCCCGATAAGTACCGCTGAGGGCGACTGTCGGCCCGCGTTGGCTTAAAGACGTTCGGGATGCCGTCAACTCAAGCCGCTCTATCTCCGCTGCCGCGGCGACCATATCGGGACGCTTGGGCAAAAACTCTTCAATTAACCGGTCCGCTAATCCATCCGCATCAAGCGCAAGCGGCGGGGTCTCGATAGTCCCCGTCAACCGAATCTCCTTCCCGCTCATCTCCTCGTCCGTAAAGCCCGCCGCGCTCAAGAACGCGCCGATGTTCTGCCGCCGGTCCCGCCGGGCCTTGTCCACTGCGTAACGCGCGTTTTCGACAGAAAGCCGCGACCGCAACACGGAAAGTTCGTTGGTAAGCCCGTTGCGGAACTGGGTCTCGTCCTTTGCCAGTTGCCGTTCCGCGATCGCCAGCATTTCCTCCAGCAACGCGACACTCTCCTCCTCGACCAAGAGTCTGAAAAACCCCTGGGAAACCCTGACGCTCACCGCCCGCTGTTCCGTCTGCCAGTCCAGAAGCCGCGTCTCGTAGGCCAGCTTGGCAATCCGCATATTGATCGGTATCGGCAGCACGCTGGAAAGCGTCAGCGTTATATCAAGGGGAACTTGGTACTCGGTGTCGGCGGGAAACGTCTTTCGGGATTCCGGCACCCCATCCGTGTAGGCAAGAGATGCCCCCGCGCTCACCGCCGGAAAAAACTCCGACCAGAGATTCGCCGCGCCCACCCGGGCCGTCTCCATATCGACCGCCTTTCGTTGCAGCGCGGCATCCGTCCGCAACGCCCGCTCGACACAATCCTCCCGCGTGAGAACCAGCGCTCCCGCATCCGCCTCTGCCCACAAAGCCGCCGCGACAAAAAAGAACCCAACAGCAAAAAACCGCCCCGTCATACCGTTATAACAAACAAAACACCCTGTAAGTTACCGCCGTAGAGGAGTTCATTGGGAGCGGCGCAGCGGGAGAGCGCGGTGGTTCCCCCTTCTGGGAAAAGGTAGTGTTTTTCTATAGTGTTTTCTAGGAGAATACAAGGAGGGGGAAGTCTCCCCCTCCGCTCCAGCCCGCCGCCCGCAAGCGGGCTTAGGGTCTTACGCTTACCCCCTCAGCGGGGTACCCCCGCAACGCCCCCGGCATCAATCACGGTTTTAATCACAGGCTTTAGTCACGAAGAACCGCAGATTACACAGATGAAGCGGTATCCGGCGTGAAAAACCTGCATTGCCCTATCACCATCCGTCTCATCTGCGGTGAATGTGATTGATCCACCGCAAACAGCGATTTTTGCGTTTTTCTCTTGACAAAAAAACATCGGCATAGTACGATGGTACTACATATTAATACTGTAAGGAGAATGAAAATGAAATTTTCAAAGTGTTTTTTAATGGTGGTCGTGTTTTTGTTGGTTTCAACGTCAGGAAGCGTTTTCGCGGGTGGAAAAAAAGACGCGGACAAATCCGGCGCCATCACAATCACCCTGCTGAATCTGTTTACCGATCCGGCCGCAGACGCGAATTCTACGGGGTACTTTACCATGCTGGAAAAATTCAGAAAGGATTTTCCCAACGTTACGGTAAATGTCGAAGGGATTCCCCACGATGAGTACGAAACCAAAATGAAGACGTACATTTCGGGCGGCGAGTATCCCGATATTTTTCAGGCGAAAGGGACGATGATCCCGCAGCTTGTGGATGACGGGGTCATATACACGGCCGCCGAGGTGCTGAATCTGGTGCCGGGTTGGGAAGCCCAGTTCAAGGGCGGCGTTTTTGACGATTTTACCTACAAAAATACGTCGTATGCCATTCCTATGCAGATGGGAAACAACCACAATATTTTCTGGAACAGCGAGATATTCGCCGAGTGCGGCATAACCGAATTTCCCTCGGATTGGAATTCCTTTGCCGCCGCCGTAGAGAAAATCAAGGCGAAAGGCTATATCCCCATCGTACAAGGGAACAAGGCCAACTGGCTGGTTCCGTCCCTTCTGCTCAACGCGATAGTGTACCGCTATACCGGCATTGACTGGTATATCAGTCTCAGGGAAAACACGGGGGCCAAATTCACCGACAAGCCTTTTGTGGACGCGGTGGCGCTGCTCCAGCAGATGGCAAAAAACGGCTACTTCAACACGGACATTAACTCCATCGACCAGCACCAGATGTACACGGTTTACTATAACAAGAAAGCCGCGATGATGGTTGACGGTTTCTGGGGAGTCGGCACTTTTGAACGGGAAATGCCCAAAGATGTCCTTGCCGCCACGAATATCGCGCAATTCCCCGCTATCCCCGAATCAATGGGCGGCGGCGGGGCCAAATTCGCCAAAATCAACCAGGCGGCGGCCGGCTGGGGTTATATAACCACCAAGAGGAGGGGCGATACCCCGGAAAAGCGGAATGCCATAGCCCAATTGCTCTATTATATCACCAACAGCGAGGAGGGCACGATTGTCGTGGAAAACGGCGGGCTTCCTGCTGCGAAGACACCCAATGTGAATCAGAGTAAACTGTCCCCGCTTTACAAACAGCTTCTCGCGCTGAATAACGAATCCCAGTACGGGCCGGTATTCGACGTGCAGCTTAATCCCCAAGTGGTAGACGCGTTCTATGCCAACACGCAGGAGCTTCTCCTCGGATCTCTTACGCCGCAACGTTACGCGGAACTGATCCAGGCGGAACTGGACAAAACCCGGTAACAGGCGGACGCAAAAGACGCTTTGTGGCGGCTGTTCCAAAACGCGCGGTTTTGGAACAGCCGCGCTTTAACGCGAGGCCGGAGGCTGCTGTTTGTCTGCCGCCGGCGCCTTTTGCGTAATGAAATGAGAAAATGCGTAAGGATGCTGTAAGATGAGGCGAACCCTTCCGAAACCAAAACCCTATGTGTTTGCGCTGTTTCTGTGCCCTATTGTCATTATTTATCTGCTTAACGCCGTTTTGCCAATATTTATTTCCGTCTTCTACAGTTTTTTCAACTGGACCGGCGGAAGAACCATGAAATTTATAAGCATCGGCAATTATGTTGATCTGGTAAAAGACGCGGAGTTTTGGAAATCCGCATACAACAACCTCATTATCGTGATTTTTTGTACCGTAGGGCAGGTCGGACTTGCCCTGGTCGTTTCTTTTTTGCTTATTTCCCGGACATTAAAATTCAAGGAATTCCACCGGACGGTCATTTTCTTTCCGGTTACCGTTTCCGCTCTGGTCATCGGTTTTATTTGGTCTCTGATGTACAACAAAGACTACGGGCTCATCAATTTTTTTCTCAGACTCCTGCGTCTTGAACGGTTTATTCTTCCCTGGCTGGACAATCCTGACTATATACTGGTAACCGCGTCTATTCCGGTGGTTCTCCAGTTTATCGGCCTCTATATGATCATGTTTATGGGAGCGATCAAAAGCATCCCTGGAGAAATACTGGAATGTGCCGGGCTTGACGGCTGCAATGATTTTCAGCGTTCTATCCACATTACCCTGCCGATGATTTACGATACCTTCAAGGTGGCGGTTATGGTCTGTGTTTCGGGAACCATGAAAATATTCGACCACATTCTTGTTTTGACCAACGGCGGTCCCGGCAAGAGCAGTCAGGTGTTGGCCTTGTATTCCTATAAAATTTCTTTTGACAGAATGAAGTTAAGTTACGGGGCGACAATATCCATCGGGATTCTCGTGCTGAGTGTTATTCTCACCCTCGGATCCAGAAAATTGCTTGGAGGGAAAAAGTATGAATAAAGCCGCGCTCAAAGCGGGACGGATAACCGGCAGTATCGTTCTGAACGGTCTCATGCTGCTTTTTTCCCTGCTTAGTCTTTTCCCTTTTGTTTGGATGCTCTATTCTTCCCTGAAAACGGAAGCGGAATTTGCGTTAAACATCATATCCCTGCCGAAACAGCCGGTTTTTTCAAATTACCTGAAAGCGATCCAGGTGGGACGCATGGGGGAATATGCCCTAAACTCCCTGTTCAACTGTGTCGTTACCGTTACGCTGGTATGCTTGACTTCTTTTATCGCGGCGTATTTTTTATCCCGTTATCATTTCAAATTACGGGCGGTCATATACGGCCTTTTTGTGGCGGGAATGCTTATCCCGGTACATTCCCTGATGATTCCGCTGTTTGTGGAATACCGGGTAATGGGGTTTCTCAACAACCGCCTTACCCTGCTGCCTGTGTATCTGTCTTTCGGGATGCCGATGGCGGTATTCCTGATAGAAAGTTTTATGGGTTCCCTGCCGGTAGAGCTGGAAGAGGCGGCATTGATCGATGGCAGCTCTATGGCTCGCACGATGTTTACGATCATCATGCCCCTCTGCCGCCCGGTGCTTGCGACGGTGGTGATTCTTACGTTTATGAACACATGGAACGAATTTCCTTTTGCGCTGGTGTTGATCCGAGACAACGCCCTTAAAACCATCCCCATTGGCCTCCGCAATTTTCAGGGGGCTTATACGGCGCAGTACACCCAATTTATGGCGGGTATGGCGGTGTCTCTTATTCCGGTGATGGTGGTGTACGTTTTGTTTTACAAAAAAATTATTGTCGGCATGACCGCCGGTACCGTGAAGGGCTGAGCGGAAAAGCATGGCACAAGGAGTATTTGATGCTTGATAATAAAAAAATTGTCTTTGAAAAACCGTGGGAGGCCCGCCTTCGCCGTGAAGCCTTTGACGACGGGACGGTACCTGCGGGAGAGGCGCTTCTCCGGAAAATCTATTCCCTCGTTTCCACAGGAACGGAACTTGCCTGCCTTTCGGGGAATGAGGGCTGGTTTCCTCTGCCCGGTGTGCCGGGTTATTCCTGTGTCGGAGAGGTCGTCAAAACGGGGACGGGAGTGAAGGATTTTGTTCCCGGCGACCGGGTATTTTGTTACGGGAATCATAGCTTGTACGAATTGGCGCCCGTCTCCGGCATTTTTCTCCGCGTTCCCCAAGAAATAGATTCCCGCTGGGTTCCCTTTGTCCGCATGGCCTCTATTGCCGCCACAGCGGTACGTGCTTCAAACATCGAGTGGGGCGATTATGTGGCAGTTACCGGACAGGGCCTTGTTGGAAACATGGCGATGCAACTGGCCAAACTTCAGGGGGCTCAGGTCATCGCGGTGGACATCGCGGACAGCCGCCTTCGGGTTTCGGAAAAATGCGGGGCCGACCTGGTGATTAATTCTTCCAAAGAGAAAGTTGCGGAAAAAATAAAGTCTTTTACCAACGGCGATATGGTTTCCACGCTTATCGAGGCAACCGGGGTTCCCCCGTCGGCGGAAAAAGCCGTCGAATGGATAGGCCAAAACGGGGAGATGATCTTTTTGGGGAGCCCCCGTGGAAAATACGAAACCGATGTTACCCCGTTTCTCAACAAAATTCATCTGGCCGGTTTCAATGTAACCCTCAAAGGGGCTCACGAGTGGCGGTATCCGGTTGCCAAAACGCCTTTTGTGAAACATTCTCTGGAACGGAATTCTGCCCTTATTATGGCCCTTATTCGCCGTAAAAAACTGGTGCTGGAGCCGCTATTGACAGAGATTGCCGATCCGGATAATTGTTTTAATGTCTATACTCATCTGAAAAACAAAAAAGAAACCTGCATGGGGATTCTTTTTGATTGGACAAAGTGAGGGATGTGGTTCACCGGGGGACGGGCATCATGGGATACCTGCGGGGGCTTCCCCTCCACACGGAAATGGATAATAATTGAAAATGGCCGGGGCGTGGGGACTGCTCGTTTCATTCCTGTCATTTCCCATTTTCAATTTCCCCGGAGGGGGCAGATGGGGTCTTAGGGGCGGGCCCCTGGGAGAGGGGGGTGACGGAAGCCCCTAAGCCGTGCTTGCAGAGCAAGCATTTGCGGGCGGCGGGCTGGAGGCAGGGGGGAGACTTCCCCCTTTTTTAAAGTACAAAGCACATCAAAAAGAAAGGCGCCCAACAGGGGCAAATAGGAGAGAATATGAATATTTCATTGCAATTGTGGTCTCTTAAAGAGGAGGCGGCAGCGGATTTCGCCCATGCTCTGGAACTGTCCGCTCAAGCGGGATATCAGGGAGTTGAATTTGCCGGATACTACGGTAACAGCCCTGAACAGCTCAAGGAATTGCTTGCCAAATATGGCCTTGAGCCGGTAAGTACCCATGCCGGCATATCCCGTTTGCGCGAGGTACTGGATGAAGAATTGACGTATGCCAAGAAACTGGGCTGCCGGATGATTGTCTGTCCCTGGTCGGATTGCGCGTCCGAGGCGGAAATCGTTGAAGACGCGCGATTCCTTGAGTCCTGCGCGCAAAAGGCCGCGAAAGAGGGCGTTCTCATCGGCTATCACAACCATGATCAGGAATTCAGGCGGTTTGGCGGGAAGTTTGCGATGGATATTCTGCTGGAAAATATGCCTTCCGTCCGGTTTGAACCGGATGTGTTTTGGATTGCCTATGCGGATGTCGATCCCGTTCAGTATATCGCGCCTCTGGCCGCCGCCGGGCGTATTTGCGCCGTCCATGCCAAGGAAATCGCCAAAGAAGGCAAGGAAAACGTCTATATCGGTCAGGGCCGGATTGATTTTGCCGGAATAGCCGCCCTTTGTCCTCCTTCCCAATATCCTTATATCGTTGAGCAGGAAGAATTCTCAGGCGGTCATTTTGACGGCATAGCCAAAAGTTACCAAGGACTCAAAAAAATCCTTGACCGGAGCGTTGCGGCGTGATGTCCGTAAACGCATAGGGTTTAAAAAATATAAGGTCGGAGGGGGAAGTCTCCCCTCACTCCAGCTAGCTCAAAACCGCTCCGCGCAACGGGCGGTTTTGAGCCGTCTTACGTGGATGAACACGGATGGGACGGATGGATTCTTCATACCGCGCTTCGCTTAATCTGTAATGCCATTTATGGCACAATCTGCCGCCGTTTACGGCGCAATCTGTGAACCTCTTCCTCTGTGGTGAATGTGATTTATGTGCGGTTTAACGTGATATTTTCCGCAACTCGTTCACGACATCCGCGAAGACTTTGCAGGCGGCCTCGACCGGGGCGGGGCCGCTCATATCTACACCGGCGGCTTTGAGGGACTCCAGCGGGAACCGCGACCCGCCCGACTTGAGGAACGTGAAGTAATCGTTTCGCTCAGGGCTGCCGCCGTTCAAGACCCGCTCGGCCAGCGCGAGGGCGGCGGAAATGCCCGTCGCGTATTTGTAGACATAGAAGGCGTTGTAAAAATGGGGGATACGCAGACCCTCAAGGTCGCTTTCCGGTTCCAGCGCCATTTCCGGCCCGAAATACTGTTCGAGCAGCGCGCGATACGTCCGGCGCAGCGTGTCCACGGTCAGCGGATGGCCTGACTCCTCCAGTTCGTGCGTCTGGTGTTCAAACTCGGCAAACATGGTCTGGCGGTAGAGCGTTGCCAAGATGTCATCGGCGCGTTTGCACACGAGATAGGCGCAGAGCCGCTTGTCGTCCCGGTAACGGTTCCGCAGAGACCGGTAGAGCAACTCCTCGTTGAACGTACTCGCCACTTCCGCCTCGAAGATCGTGTAGTTGTAGTGCGTAAACGGATTGTTCCGCGCCGAATACCACGAATGCATCGAGTGGCCGCCCTCGTGCGCCATCGTGAACACGTCGCGAATCGATTCCTCTTTGTAGTTCATGAGGATATAGGGAAGCCCCGTAAAACTGCCCGCGGAAAACGCGCCCGCCCTCTTGCCCTTGTTTTCATAACGGTCGGCCCATCTGCCCATGAGCCCCCCGCGCAATGTGTCAACATACTCCCCGCCCAGCGGCTTTAGCGCGTCGGCAACCAGATCGACCGCCTCGTTCCACGAAGTCTTTTTCGTTACAGTCGGCACGAGCGGCGCGTACACGTCGTAGTGCCTGAGCGTGTCAAGGCCCAGCGCGCGTCGACGCAGCCCGTAGTATTGGTGCAAGGGGGCAAGGTTCGCGTGAATCGCCGCGATCAGGTTTTCATACACCTTTTCGTCCACATTATCGGGAAAGAGAGCGGCGGCGCGGGCAGAAGGATAGTTACGCAGCCTCGCGTGAATCACGTCTTTTTTCACTGACGCGCCGTAAAGCAAGGCGAGCGTCGTCTTGTGCTGGTCGAACTGGCGGTAGAACTGACGGTACGCCCTCTCGCGCAACGCCCGGTCTTCGTTCTCCATAAACACCGGCCACGTTGACTGGGAAAGCGGAAGCGGCCCGTCTTTGGTCTCGACCACGCCGAAATCCATGTCAACATTGGTCAACACGGAAAACGCCTCCCGCCCCGCCCCGTCCGCCTCGCTTTGCACCGCGATGACGCGCTCTTCCTTATCCGTCAAGATATGCGGCTTAAACCGCGCCAATTTTCGCAGGTATACGCCGTAATCGGTCAAGCGGGGCGACCGCAGATAATCGTCCATCGTGTCATCGGGAATCGCCTGAATCTCCGGCACGGCAAAAGACGCCTCGGCCTCGGCACGAGAGGCCGCCATCACAAACTTCCCCGCCATCGTCCGCGCCGCGTCATCCCCCTCGTCCTCGGTCTGGCGCAACTCACTGTAGTAGGCAAGCCGCTCGGCCAAAATCCCCGTCTCGCGCTGAAAATCAAGCCATCCCGCAAGCGATGCGGCACTCTGGCCCAGCGTCCATATATATTATGCGGTTGCCAGCCTATTTGCTTTAATCCGACACGAAAAAACGTGAAAAAAGTGCAAAAAAAATGAAAAAATCGTAATTTTTTGAAACAGTCTCAAAGAACAGGAAGGGAGACCCCCCATGCCGCGCAGAAAGTTGAGGGAAACGACGCGACATCAAGTCAATCCCTCTTTCCTACGACACGTCTCATGGAAGCGTTGACTCCCGTGAAAGCCGGGACTTGCCGCCAAGAGAGATGCGCTTCCAAGCGGAAACGACGGCGAGAACGATCACGATGGCAAAGGCGGCTTCAAGGGGGCTGTTGCTCACGGCGGTGAGAAAGATCACGTCCCACGGGTAGTATTTGAAGAGGCCGAGAGTGCCAAGAACGAGGACGGTGTTGGTGAGTGTTCCGGCAAACGCGCTTATCGCTATGGCGACCGTCTCGATGACGGCGCGGCGCGGCGCGGATTTCTGTTCATCGCCGGAAACCGTCTTGCCCGCAATTGCGCGGTAGACGAGCCATGCGACAGGGCCGATGAAGAGGCGCGGCAGAATGGAGATGAGCGGGTTCAGAAACGCGATCTCGGTTCCCGGCAGGATAGCCGTCTGGACGAGGCTGAAAACACCGAAAAGGAGGCCGATTGCGAAACCGGCGGCCGGCCCTTCGAGGATCGCGCCAATAATGACCGGGACATGCATGATGGTTAGGGAAAAGGGCGGTATCCTGATGAACCCGATACCGGTGATTCCCAGAACGATGACGAGCGAAGACAACACACCGGTTACGGCGATTTTTCTTACACGAATTGCTGTTGACATAGTCGTAATTCTATCACTATTGAAACAAGATGTCAATGGAATCTGTTTCAAAACCTCAAACTTTTCACTTTTTCGCCTTTTTTGTGCTTTTTTCGTGTCAAAATAAAGCAAACGGGCTAACAACCGCATATATATAGTACGGAGGTATGCTATATGCGTAAACCTAGAGAGTTAACGGAAAACGTCTGGTACGAGGTGCGGACGGCGGTAAATGTCAGCGAGCCCTTGTTCCGGTTGCCGGAGGCCAAAGCGCTTTTCCTCGGCGTGCTCCGCGAGACGGAAAGGCGCTACGGTTTCGAAATGCGCGGGCTCCGGCTTGAGGGGGCGCGGCTCACGTTCTACATCAAGCCCGATGACGGCCTCAAACTGCCGAAGATAATGCAGTGGATGAAACAAACGTTCTCGGCGCGGTTCAACGTTATCACGGGGAGGCTGGGGCACGTTTGGGGGGAACGGTATGATTCGGAGATCATGTGGGGAGGGCCGCCAGAGGGGGCGGAGGAGGTGGACTGGGCGGCGGTGGAAGCGTTTGCGGCGGCCACGCCGATAGAGGAGATATTGACGTACAAGCTGAGTTGGGACAGCCCCCGGACGAATGGGAAGGCGAAAAGTAACCAGCTTTCGTTCGAAGCCGCCCCCAAACCCGCGTCTCCGCCCGGCTAACCCCCCACTTTCCGGCCAAAAA
>JAIRNN010000346.1 GCA_031257995.1 Spirochaetaceae bacterium
AAGCACCTTAACGAACAACTGCCCATCGGGCTTATTTACTTTAAGGCTCAGGGCTATGCGGTGAATCCCCGGCTGGTGGGGTACAAACCCGTCAGCATCGAATGGTTCCCCGATGTGCACACTTGGTACTTTAAGTAGGCGGGGAAAGAGGCGCTTGCGTGGGAAGGTACATCGGGCGGAGAATAGTTCAATCCCTCGTCATCATGTTCGGGGTTTCCGTGATTGTGTTCTCTTTGGTGAACCTGATCCCCGGAAACCCCTACTTGAGTATGTTCCCCCCCGAAATTCCTACCGATCAGATTGAGGCTATGCTTCGGCAGGTGGGTTACTATGACCCGTTGCCTCTTAAGTACCTTAAATGGCTGGGCCGGGTGGCCCAGGGAGATTTTGGCTATTCCATCTTTTACCGGGAAAAGGTGATGGGTATCATCGCCTCCCGGATGGGGAATACTCTGTTGCTCTCTGTCTCGGCCATTATGGTGAGTACCCTGGCGGGGATCTTCGCGGGCTTTTTTACCGCCAAACACCGCCGGGGTGTTTCGGACAATACCATTCTGGTGTTGACCTTTATCATCCTTTCGATACCCTCGTTTTTTTTCGCCATGCTGCTTATCCGTTTCTTTGGGGCGGATCTCCGGATACTCCCCGTTTCGGGGATGGTCAACGTTGCCGCCAATTATCAGGGCCTTGCCCGGGTCTTGGACATCGGCCGCCACATGATCCTTCCCACCATTATTCTGGGACTAGGAAACGCAGTGATGATGCTCCGCTACACCCGTTCCAGCGTGATTGATGTTTTGCGTACCGAATTTATCCGGGTGGCCCGGGCCCATGGTCTGCCTGAACGGGTGATTATGTTGAAATATACGTTAAAAAATGTGATGATCCCCATTGTAACGGTGTTGAGTCTCCAGATACCGGGGCTTCTTTCCGGGGCCCTCCTTACGGAGACGGTTTTTCTCTGGCCCGGCATAGGCAGACTCAGTTTCGAGGCGGTCCAGCACCGGGACTACCCCCTGATCATGGGGATTCTCCTCGTGATGGCGATGATCACCTTAATCTCCAATTTTCTGGCCGATATTTGTTACGCCGCCATTGACCCGCGAATCTCCCTGGAGGGGAGAACTTCAATCGGAGGAGACTAGGCTTTTTGAACTTGCGAAAAAAACGGTCCCCCGCCAGACTCCTCTTAAAATTCATTTCCGCCCGGCGGCTGGTTAGCGTGGGGGGAATCGTTTTTTTTCTTCTCATCCTTTTTTCCCTTACGGGCACTCTCTTTTCCCCCTACGACCGGGACGAGATCAATATCGCGGAGATTCAGTCTCCCCCGGGGAACGGCCATATCCTGGGTACTGATGAGCTGGGGCGGGATATTTTTGTGCGGCTGGTCCACGGCGGACGGATTTCTCTTAGCGTGGGAATCATTGCCATGCTGATTCAGGTGGTCATCGGGGTAACGCTGGGTTCGGTGGCGGGGTTTTACGGGGGAATTTACGACAGCGTCATCATGCGGCTTACCGATGTGGTGATGTGCTTTCCTTTTTTCGTGATCGCCCTTTCAGTGGCGGCCTTAACCGGGCCGAGTTTCAGGAATGTAATCCTCATTATTGGCCTTTTAGGTTGGCCTTCTATGGCCCGGGTGGTGAGGGGGAGTATCCTGTCCCTTAAAAACACCGAATTTATCGAGGCCGCACGGGCCTTGGGATTGACCCGGCGGGAGATTCTATTCCGCCACCTCCTTCCCAATTCGGTGGGGCCAATCATTGTGTACGGAACCCTCAACATCGCCTATGCGGTAATGCTGGAAGCCTCCTTAAGTTTTCTGGGTCTGGGTATCGCCCAGCCCCAGCCAAGCTGGGGCACCATGCTTTCCGCAGCCCAAAGTATGAACATCCTCCAGCGCTGTTCCTGGATGTGGATTCCACCGGGGCTTATGGTATTTTTGACGGTGATGTCCATCAATTTTATCGGTGAGGGCATATCGGAGATATTCCATTCCACTGGGCGGGACAATTCATGATCCCCTTGGTGGAGATTGATGACCTTTCCGTGGACATTGTTCAGGGAAGGGGTGCCAATACCAAGGTTCTCCCCATACTCCGGCATATCGATCTTTCCGTGGAAGAGGGCCGGGTTCTGGGTATTGTGGGGGAATCGGGCTGCGGCAAGACTATGACGGTACTGGCCCTGATGGGCCTGCTTCCGGAGGGAGGGAGAATCTCCGGCGGCAGGATACGTTTCCGGGGCAGGGATATTACCGGCCTTTCCCGCCAGGAAATGGAGAATATCCGGGGCAAGCGGATCGCTATGATCTTCCAGGAACCCAGGGGGTCTCTTAACCCGTTGCTCTCCATTGGGGCGCAGATGCGGGAGATACTCTACTACCACGAGGGAATCAAGGGAAAGGCCAACAAGGAGAAGTGTATTTTCCTCCTCCGAACGGTAAACATCTCCGAGCCTGAGAAGGTCTACGATTACTACCCCTTTAAGCTTTCCGGGGGGATGTGCCAGCGGGTGATGATCGCCATGGCCCTCGCCTGTGAACCGGAGCTTATCATAGCCGATGAACCTACCACCGCCTTGGATGTTACCACCCAGGCCCAAATTTTGGATCTTTTCAACGAGATTCGGGGGCGGATCCGGTCTTCCTTTATCTTTGTTACCCATGACTTGGGGGTCATCGCCGAAATCGCCGACAGAACTGCGGTAATCTATGCGGGCTATGTGGTAGAAGAAAGTTCCGCAGCCGCCCTTTTTGGAAGACCCCTCCATCCCTATACCGACGGGCTTATGCGTTCCCGGTTGGGACGAAGAAACAGTAACCGCGAAAATCTTTACAGCATTCCCGGGGTGGTGCCCGTATCGGGAAATATGCCCTCAGGATGCCCCTTCACGCCCCGTTGCGCGTATACCACGGAACAGTGTCGTAGGGAGATACCTCCCCTGGCGGTTCCTCTCTCGCAGGAAATCGAAAGCGGCCACAAGGTTCGTTGCTGGAGGCAGGTACCCTGATGGCAGAGCCGCTGGTAAAGCTGGAAAAATTAAGAAAGGATTTCCCCTTGGGCAGATCTTTTTTTAACCGGGTCAAACACTCTGTCCGGGCGGTGGACGATCTTTCCATGGAAATTTTTCCTGGCGAAAGTTTCGGCCTTGTGGGGGAATCGGGAAGCGGGAAATCCACCATCGGCCGCTGTATTCTGAATCTGATCAGCCCCAGTTCCGGTCGGATAGAATTCGCCGGGAAAACCATATTTGACAGCGAAAGGGGAATTCTCCTTTCCTACAAAGAGATGCTCCCCCTTCGCCGGGATATGCAGGTTATCTTTCAAGACCCCACGGCCAGTTTGGATCCCCGGATGAACATTGGGAACATCGTCATGGAGGGGCTCAAGAAGCACCGTATTGTGGAGCGAGGGGAAGCCGAGAAAAGAGCGGGAGATTATTTGGAACTCTGCGGCATAAGCCGGGATCTTTCCCGCCGGAGGCCGGAGGAATTCTCAGGGGGCCAAAAGCAGCGGATCGGCATTGCCCGGGCACTGGCCCTGCGTCCGCGTTTTATTGTGGCCGACGAACCCCTTTCTGCCTTGGATGTTTCGGTCCAGTCTCAGATACTCAACCTCATGCGTTCCCTCAAGAAGCAGTTCAATTTAACTTTCCTGTTTATCTCTCACGATCTGCGAACCGTGGAATATTTCTGCGATCGTATTGGGGTGCTCTACCTGGGTTCCCTGGTGGAAATTGGTGTTACCGATGATATTATCAACAACCCTCTCCACCCCTATACCCAAGTTCTTTTTTCATCAATACCCCGGGATATGCCGGGGCTTAAGCCGGTACGGATTCCGTTAAAGGGGGAAATACCCAGCGCCATCAACGCTCCGCCGGGATGTAAGTTTCATACCCGCTGTCCCAATAGTCAGGAAATCTGCGGCCGGCAGGTTCCCGCTTTCGAAAAGGCCGGGGACGGCCATTTTGTGGTCTGCCACCGCTGGAGGGAACTCCTCCGGGGCAGGACAGGGGATAACGCGGGGGCGGATATTTAGTCTTTGCGGATGTCAAATTTACCGGAAAAGGGTGTTTCAGGATCGGCGGCAAGGGAGGCGAGAAAATTCGCCGTTGGTTCCCATGCATCCTCCCCGTAGCCCCCGGCCATGAGCCAAGCCGAGGGTAGTCCCCGGTCATGGAGAAATGAAAAGATCAACTGGTCCCGTTCCAGGCACTGTTTCTTGCTCAGGGCGATAAGGGCGGTGGAAGCCAAGCCATCCTTTTCGTAAACATCCACCCCGTCAACCACAATGACCAGTCCCGGTTTTCTTTGGCCGGAACGTTTTTCCAAATCCCCCAGTCCCTCAATGAGCCGGGGGAGGTACCGCGCTTCTTCATGTTCCGCAATGGGAATATCAAGGTCAGATTCTACCAGCGGGGCGCGGCCCGGTTCCGCTCCGGCGATACTTTCGCTGTCCAGGGGCCACCCGGCGGCCATGTGAACCGAGAGAGTGATGATCTCCGGGTTCCTCCCCTGAAAGGTTTCCCCCCGGTCCCGGGAAAATTTGACCAGCTCCGCGCTGCCGTCCCCCTTGTGGGCATCCACATCGATGATCCAGATGAGATCCGCCCGGCCTTCGGCCTGGATCTTCCGGGCCGCCAGGATCACATCGTTAAGAAGACAAAAGCCGGAACCCGAATCGTAGCGGCCGTGGTGCTGGCCGCCCCCTAGATAAAAACAAAATTGCTCTCTCCCCTCCAAGGCCAGCCGACAGGCAAGATAGCTGCCGCTTACCCGGTAAAGGATCGTCTTGAAAAGATCCCCCAAGGCTTTAACCGCCTTCTCCGGTTCGTAACGGTTGTACGTCCCATCGCTTCTGATAAGCTCATAGGTTTTAAGGATTTCCTTTTCCCGATCGCGGGGCTCGCCGTAGAGCCGGGCCACAAATTCCCTCTGGTGAACCCGCTCCAAGTCTTCCCGGGAGAGGAGGGGCGAATCCAGACCCAGGCCCATGACCGCTTTCTCCAAGGACAAGAGGGGCAAAGCACTGCGGCATTTCTCCAAGTAGCGGAGTATCTTTCCCGGCCGGGAGGGGGACATGGGAATTCCGATTCCGTAGTCAGACATATTGGCTTCGAGTTTTTTATCATAGAGCAACATGACTGCCTCATTTTACCGGATTGGACGATGCCTTTTCTATACCCCGCCATTTTTAGGGTAATAAAGGAGTGAGAGGGGATACCCATTGCCGCGCTCCGCGGAGGAGGTAGCGGAGATCGGTCAGGAGCGAGGGGAATACGGGGCCCGTTAAGTTTATTTGTGGTGAAGCATTTTTTGGGTCCCACGCCGTGTCGCAGAAACGCCACAGGCGCGCCAAGCACAACCCTGTTGTACCCGTTTCGTGCGAGGCATTGGGTGTCTCCCCACCTATAATCTTGTAACCGGCAAGTTGTGGCTCGTCCCCTACTTGCACATACGCGCTGTTTTGTGGTAGAGTGATGTTATCTTTATAGGAAGGTTGCTATGAGTGATGTTATTTTTCAGGCAAAACAGAGGACGGAGTGCGGCAAGGGTGCCGCGAGGAGGCTCAGGAAGGCGGGGAGGCTGCCGGGGGTCATATATGGGCGTGAGGGTGCGACTTCCGCGATTGATCTTGACACACGCGAGTTTATCGCCGGGGTGAAGGGGATCAGCGAGAGTACGATTGTACAGGTGGAAATTGACGGCGTGAAGCATGATGCGTTTGTCAAAGCGACGCAACGCACGATTCAGGACGGGAATATTCTTCACGTTGACTTTTACGAGATCGAACGGGGCAAGATTCTTCGGGCGAAGGTGCGCGTCCATGTGAACGGGAACCCGATCGGGGTGCGCGAAGGGGGGATTCTGGAGATTCCGATCCATGATGTCGAGGTCGAATGTCTGCCCAAAGATCTGCCGCGCCGGATTGATGTGGATATTTCTACGCTGGGTGTGAACCAGTCGATTCATGTCCGCGATCTTGCGTTGGGCGAAGGGGTAAAGCTCGTTTCGGCGGAGGATCAGGTGGTCGCGCTGGTGAAGTTTGCCAAGGCTGAAAAGGTTGCAACGGAAGAAGGGGAGGCGACGGATGAGACCGCGCCTTCGTCCGCACCGGCGAAGGAATAGGCGGCGTGCACCGGTGTTCTCCGCTTTGAGCGCGCGCTTGAACATTTGGGAGACAGTAGGGCGGTGAACGGTTTAGTCCGAATGTCCGTCTGTTCCCTTTTTGATGCTCCGGTCTACCATGTCGAAAGGACAGGGAGCACGATGGAGGACGCGAAACGGCTTGCCGATGAAGGTGCGCCGGATGGGACAGTGATCGTTGCCGATTATCAGAAACAGGGGAGAGGGCGGTTCGCCGAAAGGCCGTGGGTGTCCGGTGCGGGCGAGAGTCTTCTTTTTACGATTTTTTTCCGGTACGAGGATTTTTCCCGCATACCGGAAGCGCTGACATTGCGGACGGGGCTTGCGGTTTCTACGGCGGTGGACGGCTTCATCAAACCGGTGAAAACGGCGGTTAAGTGGCCGAACGATGTGATGGCAGACGAAAAGAAACTTGCCGGGATACTGACCGAAGGGGTTTCAAACACCGTCTTTATCGGTGTTGGCGTGAATGTCTTCCAGCGGCATTTTCCCGACAATCTGGGGTCGGGGCTTGCTTGCGCAACCAGTATCGCATTGGTAAAACCGATAAAACCGCTCATATCGCTAAAAGGGGAATTGGGATTGACGGAAAATCCGGCGGCTTCTCGTCATACAATCCGCTTTCTGCTCTTGGAAAAGGTACTCGCGGAACTTGACGGTGAGTTGAACACGGAGTTCCGCGCAGTTACTTGGCGTGAACGGCTGGAAACACGGCTTTATATGCGGGACAGGGAGGTCGTTTTTGCGCCGGGCGGGCGCGGGACGGAAGACGTGGTGCGAGGGGTCATCAAGGGAATCGGCGGCGGCGGTGAGTTAATAGTAGAAACCGCATCCGGCGAAAAGAAATTTATCTCAGGGGAGATACGGTTATGAATAAGGTGCTGTTTGTCGTTGTCGGTATGTTGACGGTTTGTTCTCTTTTTGCGGGAGGACAAAAAGCTAACACGTCCAAAGCCGATGTGCCCAAAGCGGCCACAGGCGAGGCCGCCGGGGTCGTTGAAGCGGTCGAGACGGTCGAGATAACGGTGTACGGCCTTAAAGGACCGTCGGGTATCGGGATGGTGAAGATGTTTGAAGACGGCATCGACGCGCCCGGCTACAAGGTAACGTTCCAGACGCTGGCCCAGGCCGACTTGATGGCCGCCCAGTTGATTTCAGGCGAGGCGAAGGTCGGTATCCTTCCGCCGAACGTTCCGGCGAAAATCGCCTCGACGGGGAAAAATCTTCAGATCGCGGCGGTTGTCGGGACGGGGATGCTCTCCCTCTTGACCAGCGACCCTAAGGTTACGAAAATCGAAGAGCTGCGCGGCAAGCGCATCGCCGTCGCGGGACAGGGCGCGGTGCCGGAGTTTGTCTTTCGTAAGATACTCGCTTCTCACGGCCTCTCGCCGGACATCGACGTAACGCTGGATTTTTCTCTTGCCTACCCGGAAATCGCGCAGTCCCTCATCGCGGGCCGTATCGAGACGGCGTTACTCCCCGAACCCTTTGCCACGATGGCGCGGAACGGACGGAGCGGGGACCCCTTGCGCGAGCCCGCCGACATTCAGGCCGAGTGGGTCAAGACGGGCGGCGAGGCGAACTACCCGATGACGGCCCTCGTGGTTGACGGAACGTTTGCCGCGAACAACCCGGCGTTTATGAAGGCCTTACTTGCCGCCTACCAGAGATCGCTCGAATGGGTGAGGGCAAACTCCGCCGAAGCGGGGACGCTTGCTGAAAAACATGAGTTGGGACTCCGCGCGCCGATTGTCGCCGCGTCCATCCCGCGCAGCAACTTCGTGTATGCGAGCGCCTCCGAAGCCCGCCCGTCAATCGAGGCCCTGTTCCGCGTGTTCCTCGAATACGCGCCCGCCTCGATCGGCGGCAAACTGCCCGGCGCCGCCTTCTACTATGGGCAATAACGGCGCAAAACGCGATAAAGGCGGCAGTCAGTGAAAATCGTTTGCCTGGACTTGGAAGGTGTCCTCGTCCCCGAAATCTGGATCGCCTTTTCCGAGGCGGCCGGGATTCCCGAACTGCGGCGCACAACCCGCGACGAGCCTGATTACGACAAACTCATGTCGTTCCGGATCGCCATTCTCAAAGAACGCCGCTTCACCCTCGCCGACATCCAAAAGGTGATCGCCGGGATTGAACCTCTGCCCGGCGCGAAAGCCTTTACCGCATCCCTCCGCGAGGTCGCGCAGCTCATCATCCTCTCCGACACCTTCGAACAGTTTGCCTCCCCCCTCATGGCCAAACTCGATTACCCGACTCTTTTCTGCAACACGCTCGAAACGGACGGCAGCGGCGCCATCACCGGCTACAAACTCCGCCAACAAAACGGCAAATTCCACGCCGTCCATGCCTTCAAGTCGATGGGGATGCGGGTCTTCGCCGCCGGAGACAGCTTCAACGACCTTGCCATGATCGAAGCCGCCGACGACGGCACCCTGTTCCGCGCCCCCCCGTCCATTCGCCAGACACACGGACACATCACCTCCACCGAAACCTACGCCGAACTCCGCGCCCGCATCGACGAGTTTCTCAGGTCTCTTCCCGCCAATAAGATATAGGGGGAAAGCTTCCCCCTCGCTACAGCCCGCTCTCCGGCCGAAGGGTCTGAGCCTACAGCGCGTCCACATCTCTCTCCGTTTAGTCTTCCGCTACCCTCTCTGTCTGTGGTTAACCGTGATTTCGGCAAAAAAAATTGCCCTTTTTCGCACTTTTTTCGTGCCGGATTAAAGCAGGACGGCCGCCAACCGCATATATATAGTACGGAGGTATGCTATATGCGTAAACCTAGAGAGTTGGCGGAAAACGTATGGTACGAGGTGCGGACGGCGGTTAATATCGAAGAGCCCTTGTTCCGGCTGCCGTGGGCGAAAGTTCTGCTCCACCGCGTACTCCGCGAGATTAAGAAGCGTTATCCCTTTGAGATGCGCGGGCTCAGGCTTGAGGGAGCGTGGCTCACGTTTTACATCAAGCCCGATGACGGCTTTATGCTGCCGCTGATAATGCAGTTGCTGAAACAAACGTTTTCCCTGCGGTTCAACATAATCGCGGGGCGGAAGGGGCACGTTTGGGGGGAGCGGTACGAGTCGGAGATTTTGGACGGGGAGCCACCGGAGGATGCGGAAGAGGCGGACTGGGCGGCGATAGACAAGTCGGCAAACACGCCGGTAGCGGGGGCGGCGGCCTACATCTTGAGTTGGGACAGCCTTAGGTCGCCCGGGATGACGATAACGGCCCGGTTTTCTGCCCACAATACTGCCAAACCCGCGTCCCCGCCGGGCTGACCGCCCCGGATCACGGCCAAAAAGGGGTTACATACAGCCTCAATCACGTGGGCCAAAGATGGCCGCAGGGGAGATCTGCCCGCCCCGCAACATAAGGTTTGGAACAGGCTCATTTAATAATGCCGCCCCGTCCCCGCCGGTCTGTACGGCAAAGGGCACGAGGGCCGCCACGGTCAAAAACAGCGCAATACGCGCCGATACGGTGTGTTTTGTCATAGCACTACTCCTTCCTGTTATGCGTGCCTCCGCGTTTGACACGGGGCATATCACGTTTAGTTTACCCCCAATCCCCCAACCGTCAATACGTACGCTTCGCTTTCTAAACAGTCCCCATTCCCAACGAGTAGTGCCATATAATATGCTCCTGCCCAACGCAAAGCTCCCGCATTAAATAGTACTCCCGCCCCTCAAAGCCCTCACTCTAAATGGTACGCCTAAAAGCAACAACGCCGTTATGCCCGCCAAAGCCCATATTTGCCGACAACGCCACGTCAATCTTCCCGGTCTGGGCCTTATTCGGCACATAGTCGAGGTCGCATTCGGGGTCGGGATTCTCGTAGTTGATCGTCGGCGGAAAAAAGCCCTCGTTGATCGCCAGAATACACGCGATCGCCTCAAGCCCTCCGCCGCCCGCGATACAGTGCCCGATCATACTCTTGATACTGGAAACCTTGAGCTTGCGGACATGTTCCCCAAACGCGATGTGCAACATTCGCGTCTCGGTCGCGTCGTTGATCCGCGTGGACGTACCATGCGCGTTGTAATACTGCACGTCCTCCGGCCTCAGCCCCGCATCTTGCAGACAGAGCCGCAACGCCCGCGCCCCCGACTCGCCCGACGGATCGGGACTCGTGAGATGGTAGGAATCCGCCGTCACCCCGTAACCCGCAAACTCGGCCAATATGTTCGCGCCGCGCTTTTTCGCGTGTTCCTCGCTTTCGAGAACCAGAATCCCCGCCCCCTCGCCGAGGACAAACCCGTCGCGTTCCGCGTCAAAAGGACGGCTCGCCCGATGCGGCTCCTTGTTGTACTTCGTCGAGAGCGTCTTCAACATAGAGAACCCCCCGACCGCAAACGGCACCGTCGTCGCCTCCGTCCCCCCGGAAACCACCACCTCGGCTCGCCCGCAACGCACAAAATCGAGGGCCTGTCCCAGCGCGTCCGCCCCCGACGCGCATGCCGTCACCTGCGTCAACGCCGCCCCCTTGAGCCCGTAGAGCAGCGACACGTTCGCCGCCGCCTCGTTCGCAATCATCATCGGCACCGTAAGCGGCGGCATCCGGTCAGGCCCCTGATCAAACAACTTCTTGAACGACTCCGAGACAATCTCAAACCCGCCGATCCCGTTTCCCAGAATCACCGCCGCCCGTTCCGGGTCCGCCGCATACCGCCGGGTCCCATCAAGCAAACCCGCCTGTGAAAGCGCCTCCAACGCCGCCGCCGCCGCAAACTGCGAGAACCGCGCCATCTTCCGCGCCTCCTTTTTATCTATATACGCCCCCGGATCGAACCCCTTCACCTCGGCAGCAATCGACACCTCGTAGCCGGACGCATCGAACGCCGTGATGTGATCCACCCCGCTCGCCCCCGTCCGCAGCCCCGCGCAAAACGCCGCCGCCGTGTTCCCAATCGGCGAAACCGCCCCGATCCCCGTAACCACAACCTTCCTCATAGCAACTCCCATACTCCTAAAAAGTAATAAGTAATAGGTAATACGTGGTAAGTATATCAATAAAAGAGGGGGAAGTCTCCCCCTACGGGGAAATTGAAAATGGAAAGCAGATAATGGAAAATTATGATGATAGAACGCGCCGTCCTCAAAATCAGATCATTACCCATCTTCAATTATCAATTATCCATTCCTCCGAAGGGGGGAAGCCCACGCAACGCCCCCATCCCGGCATAGGCTTGGTTTCCGTGTACGGTTCGGACAGCAAAGCGCATACAGCTTCGTTATATGCCGTAGAAAACATTTAAGATCAACTTTATAAAAATTATTTAAATTGCAAAACAACACATTTCATCATTTTGGTAATATCACAAATCATCATAAATATTCGCGTTGAAAATTTCCATTTTTTGTCTCTCGGAATAGTATAAAAAACTGGTAAAACATCATCAACTTCAATCTTATTTGACCACTTCTTAATTTTATCAGGTTTGTTTACGTAAAAATACATTTGAGCGCCTTTATTCCCCGATTTTCTCACACTGCGATTTGACGCTTTTACCATAGATTTTGATTCAGCATCAAATACAAGCTTTCCATTTGGGAAGTGTTCGGCCATGGCACAAAAAAGAGATTTTACTTCATTCTCCTTAAAATAATAAAAAACGTCTGTCGCAATAAAGAGTATCCCATCTTCAGAATTAAATTTTATTTTAGAAAACCATGATAAATCAAAAACAGATAGGGGCAAACAACAGCTTCTCTCAGAATCTTGAATAAATTTTTTTCTAAACTCTATCACCTCTGGTGAGTCAAGATTATACCAATGAATAGTGCCGTTGTCTATTCGTGAAAAGGTTGTATCAAGTCCAGTGCCGATGTTTACAATGCTTGCATTTGGATATTTTCTTTATTAGTGAGCCTGTTCCAAAACTCCAAGCAAATCTTAGAACAACCACATTTGCAGCGAACCTTCAAGAAAATTTAACCGCAAAGGCACCCAACGCCGCGCCCGAAACAGGCACAACCGTAGGTTGTGCTGGGGGCGTTAGCGCGGTTATGCAGCATGGCGCGGCTCCAATAAAGGCGGCGCTTGGATACCAGCTTCGGCACTGCGGTACTGAAGGCGCGGAAGGTCTTTACCGGCAGTCACGCCTTTTACCGCCAATTCGTCTGTTTTGTCAGCTTTCACAGAAAGCCGCCTTCAAGACTGCTTGTAAAGCCAACCGGCTGTCAAATCAGTGCGCCTCTATCCTTATCCGCCTCAGCGGTTTACTAACCGCCTTCGCGGTTAATTCCTTACCTCTTTGTCAACTGACAGTAATACTCCAATACAAATGAGTTTTGAAACAGTCTCATAGTCTTTTATAATATCATCAAAAAAACGAGCACGGGCTATATAACAAATTCCGCCAAACTCACCAATAGATTTTTCTATTTTTGAAAAATCATAACCAAGTGAATCAACAATTTTTATCGCCTCTTTATCGTCAAGAATTTGAGGATTGTTTTTGCTTGCAAAAGATCGTCCCCAAAGAGGAATTAACATAGTATTTTGTACATTTTCCTGGTAAAAGCTCTCTTTTCCTGCTCCGTTATCCATGGCTTTTTCTCTTTCAATACAAGTTTATTGTTTGCTGGGGCTAAATATTAGATTGTCGGATATTTGTCAAGATGTTTTGAATATATTTTGCAAAATATTTTGTTTTCTGTGTCGTCTAACTCCCTTCGTTCCTCGCTGCATCAAGCGCCTCGGCCGCCTTCTGGAGGGTCTGTGTCAACTCAGTCCTCACCGCCTCGGGAACGCCCCGCGCCTCCGCCTTTGTGCCGAGCCCAGTTCCGTCCCATGTCCAATTGTCTTTCCTGCGCTTCGGGAAGCCAGTCATTGTTTCCTGCCATGATTACACTCCTTTCCTCATAATTTATTTTTATGACCAATCGGCATATTGTGACCCCCCTAACGACCCGTATTGTCCCCCTCTTACCCTCCCCGCCTTATTTTTTATCTTTCCTATTTACACATTCTATGCTATACTATCGGGGTGGTTGCGCTCAGTTTTGTTCTGGTTCCGGCGGTTATCATCCTCGTTATCCTGGTAAACACGTTTTACCAGAACCGGAGGATGGTGCGGCATGATAACTACGCGCTCCGGCACTCGTTCACGCTGCCGCTGGTGTGTGTGTTTTCCCTGTTCTGGAGCGTGACGTTCTGGCTGTATTTCACCGGCATAACTCCCGCCGTTACCCGGATGGCGCTCTATCTGCACGAAATCGTTATCCTCCTTATTTTGCCCTTGGGAACGTTGTGGCTCATTGGCAAAAACATCGATATTCTTATCTCGAAATATTTTCTGTGTATCCAGCTTTTTCTTACCGGCCTTTTTTTGCTTTTTTATCTCACAGGTAATTTTCACACGGTGGCGCTTCCCGGCAGGACGGCGCGGTTTGTTTCGGATTCCCGGCCGGCGTTTCTACTGTATTACGTCTATACCTCGGCGGTGCCGCTGATCTGGGGGGTCATTCTGCTGGAGAACGCGAGAAAGTCCGGTTTTAAACGGGGTTGGATGCTGTTGCTGGTGTTTATTCCGATACTCATCGTGAGCAGCCTGATTCTGTTTGTCCGGTTTTCCCATCCGTGGACGCGGTATCTCAGCAATTATCTTCAGGCGAGCATCATCATCGTGTTTCATCTTCTTTCCAATCTTTACAGCGTCCGGTTCATCTCCAACGGCAGGGCGGCCGATTATGTT
Organism: Spirochaetaceae bacterium; assembly: GCA_031257995.1. Lineage (GTDB taxonomy): Bacteria > Spirochaetota > Spirochaetia > Treponematales > Breznakiellaceae > JAIRNN01. The sequence goes on from JAIRNN010000346.1 coordinate 13,852, forward strand.
TTTGCCAACGTGGATACGCCGTTTCTCTTCGTGTCTCCCGATGAAAACATTTTTCACGCAAACAAGGCGGCGGCGCATTTTTTTGGGATGCCGATCAAAGCGCTGGTGGGGAAAAAGCTGGTCGACCTCTTTCTCTTTCATAACGAGGTTCCCGGCGATTTGATGCGGTCCCTTCCGGGGAAGTCGGTCAACCAGCGCGTGAAACTCCGGGGCGTGTGTATAAACAATGCGGCCATCTGCGAACTGTTTATCGTGCGCCGCTTTGACCATTTTAAGGAGATTGTCTGTGCGATTGTCGACGTACATGACGTTACGGAACGGGAAAACTTTATCGCCGAACTGGAGGAAGAGCGGAAAAAAGCCGAAGCTGCCTCGCTGGCAAAGAGCGCGTTTTTGGCGAACACGAGTCACGAGATACGTACGCCCCTCAACGCGATTCTCGGTATGAGCGAGCTTGCGTTGCGGGAAGGCTTGAACCCTGCCGCGCGCGAACACGTGGAAAGCATACGACAGGCCGGGAAAAACCTGCTCTCTATCGTCAACGACGTGCTGGACCTTTCAAAGATTGAGGCGGGAAAACTGGATATCATCAACCGGGAATACTATTTTGCTTCCCTGCTCAACGATTGCCTCAGCATCATAAAGACGCGCCTCCTGGAAAAGTCCGTCAAATTCACCGTTGATGTGGAAAAAACGATTCCCGCCATTCTCATCGGCGCGGAAGACCGGGTGCGTCAGATCGTGATCAACTTGCTGAGTAACGCGGTGAAGTATACCGAAGAGGGGAACATTGTCTTTTCCGTCAAGGCAGAGCGGCCGGAAACGCGGGAAGAAGGGCGCGACCGCATAATCCTTTATTTTAGCGTTTCCGACACGGGCCGCGGTATTCGGGAAGAAAACATAAAGGAAGTGTTTAAGTCGTTCAGCCGGTTCGACACCCACAAGAAGATAGCGACCGAAGGGACAGGGCTTGGCCTCGCGATCAGCCGCAGGTTATGCCAGATGATGGGCGGAGACATCACTGTGCGGAGCGTCTATGGGAAGGGGAGCGTCTTCACCGCGTTCATCCCGCACGATGTCGCCGACAAAACGCCCTTCGGCTCTCTCGCGGGAACCGAAGGGCGGACGGGTAGCTCGGTGTACGAACGCATTGATGTGCGTTGGACCGCGCCCACCGCGAAAATCCTTATCGTTGACGATATTGTGACGAATCTGAAAGTCGCGCGGGGACTTCTTGCGCCCTTTGAATGTGAGATTGATCTGTGTGCCCAGGGAGCCCAGGCCGTTACGATGGTCAAAAACGAACACTACGACCTTGTGTTCATGGACCACATGATGCCAGGCATGGACGGCATCGAAACGACCGCCGCGATACGCGCCTGGGAAGAGGCGCGCCTGCCCGAAGAGGACGCGGCCACAGACCGGCACACTCCCATCGTCGCGCTGACCGCAAACGCCCTGAGCGGTATGGAAGAAATGTTTTTGGGGAAAGGCTTTGACGGCTATCTCGCCAAGCCGATTGAAATCAAGAGCCTTAACACCATCATGGAAACATGGATCCCTCACGAAAAACGCAAAAAGAAGCCGTCTGCCCCTTCAGGGAATTGATGATGGATAATTGAGGCTGTTTCAAAATCTAAGGTTTCCCCTTTTTCGCACTTTTTTCGTGTTAGACTGAAGCGATACGGCTGGCAACCACATAATGAGGGGGGTAGTGGTCGAAAAACATTGCTTGCCAATCAGGTGGGGGAAGTCACGGCTACTTCGTTGCCGACCCCTCGCTACGGTCTTGCGCCCTCCGCTACCTCCTCTGCGGGGGTTTCCCGCCCCCGAAGGCGTCATGGACACCCCGCCCCCGGTAACAAAGACGGTTGAATAGTTATAGTAGAACAACTATATAGTCAACATATTTCGCCCTTGACCATGATGAGAGTGGGGCCTCCTTTCGGATGCCTTGACAACAGCAATGAATCACAAGAAAACACAAATACATGAAGGTTTTTCACTCCACACATTTCTTAATCTGTGAAATTCGAGTAATCTGTGGACCTTTTATGAAAATCAGCGTTCATCTGTGGCTAGCCGTGATGGCGGTTAACGTAATTGCACCGGGTTTCCGTGACAAACCGCGACCAGTGCCATCATCTTTTCACGATCCTTCACACCGTCCGTTTCCGCGCCCGAAGACACGTCAAGGGCAAACGGGCATAACGCCGCCGCCTTCCGGATGTTGCCTGAGTTGATGCCGCCGGCCAGAAAGAACGAGTCGGAGAAACCGCAGCCCTCCGTGATCTGCCCGACAAGATGCCAGTCGAATGTTTTCCCCGACCCCGCGCCGCTGTCCAGCAAAAGATAATCCGCCCCATAGGTCTCTTTCTGCAACCGCGCGTGTTCCGGCAGACTCGTCTCCTTCCCGATTTTTACCGCCTTGATGATGTTCGCGGGGCACGATTCCCGCAACCGCATGATGTACGCAGCCGTCTCATTGCCGTGCAGTTGTACCATATCAATGACACCCCTATGTACCAGCGCGGCAATCTCCGCGATTTCCGCATCAACGAAGACCCCCACCGCCGTTATCCCTGCATTCAGACGCTCCCGCAGTTCCCGCGCCTTTTCAGAGGAAACCTGCCGCCTGCTCTCCGCGAAAACGAACCCGACATAATCGGGCCGCGCCTCGTTCGCGTAACGAATATCCTCTATACGAGAAAGCCCGCAAATCTTGATCCGCATCCGCGCCTTATCCCTGCGTCTAGAAGCTTCCCCGCATTCAGACCCTTCCCGGTAACACGGCGTTTTATTCGCGGGCGCTTCACTCATTGGAAAGCCGCTTAAATTCTTCGAGCTGCCGGAGCGCCTTCCCCGAATCAATCACCTCCCGCGCCACCGCAACCGCGTCCTCGATCGTCGTATCGGGCTGGGCAATGTGTATCGCGGCGGCCGAATTGAGGAGGACGGCGTTGCGCCGGGGCCCCTTGTCCTTCCCCTGCAAGATGCCAAGCGTTATCACTGCGTTTTCCTCAGGCGAGCCGCCCGTCAAATCTGTTTTATCACAACGCGAAATACCGTAATCCTCAGGCTTGATCTCGTATTTTTTGAAAACGCCCTTTCGCACCTCGCACACCGTCGTCGGCGCGGATGCGGAAATCTCGTCAAGCCCATCCTGCCCGTAGACCACCAGCGCGTTGTTCACACCCAGATTCGCCAGCACTCGCGCCAGCGGCTCGATAAGGTCCTCACTGTACACGCCCAGCAACTCCATCTTCGCGCCCGCCGGATTGACCAAGGGCCCCAGAATGTTAAAAATCGTACGAATACCCAGTTCCTTGCGTACCGGCGCGACATATTTCATCGAGATGTGGTAGTTTTGTGCGAACAGAAAACACAGATTGATCTTTTTCAACAGCGCAACGCTCCTCTCCGGCGCGGCCTTGATGTTTACGCCCAACGCCTCAAGCACGTCCGCAGCCCCCGACTTGCTGGACGCGGCGCGGTTCCCGTGTTTGGCGACCGGAATCCCGGCAGCGGAAATCACCAGTGCTGATGTGGTAGATATATTGAACGAATTGGAACGGTCGCCCCCCGTCCCGACAATCTCCAGCACGTCCAAGTCGTGCAGAAGCCTGACACAGTACTTGCGCATCCCCGCCGCCGACCCGGTAATCTCATCAATCGTCTCCCCCTTCACCGATAGTGCCGTGAGATACGAGGCCATCTGAATATCGCTCGCCTCCCCGCACATAATCTCGTCCATCACCGCCTCAGCCTCGTCAAACGACAGATCCTGCCGCGCCGCCGCCTTCAAAATCGCTTCCTTTATCATACATCCTCCAACCGGTCCCAAAGCCGCATGTTTCTCTTAATAGAAACATTATCCATTTCCCGATTTTTTGTCAACATCCCCCATTCAACAAGACATAATAATGCGAATCAAGGGTTGGGTATAGCAGCAAACGGCACAGAAGTGGTAAGATTTAATCTCTTGGGGTTTAATTCCCCGCCCTTCAGGGCGGTTCAAATTATAGTCAAAGTAAGATAGACTTTGTGAATGAGTGAATTTATACACAATGGACTTTACCCCGTAAGGTAGACACCGTTAAGCGACTTACCTTGAGTTAAACACATGAGGTGCCACATAGTCAAGTGCCGAATGCAGTCGAATGCGATTATAATACGCCTCAAC
>JAIRNN010000003.1 GCA_031257995.1 Spirochaetaceae bacterium
TATTTCAACCCCCCTGTTGCGGTGCGGGCAGACCTCTCTTGGGGCCATCTGCGGCCGGAAGCTTTGGGGCGGCCCTGTAACTCTCTTTTAGCCGTGATCCGGGGCGGTTAGCCGGGCGGAGGTGCGGGTTTGGGGGATAACTTCGAACGATAACCGGTTCCCTTTAGCCTGGCCATTCGTTCGGGGGCTGCCCCAACTCAACTTGTACGTCAGAATCCCCTCTATCGGCGTTTCCGCCAGCGTTTCCACCGCCGCCCAGTCCACCACCTCCGTCCCCTCATGCGGCCCTCCCCACAAAATCTCAGACCAGTAACGTTCCCCCCCAAACATGTCCCAGCCTTCCCGTCAGCACGTTGAGCCGGACCGAAAACGTCTGCTTCATCCACTGCATTATCTTCGGCAGTTTGAGGCCGTCGTCGGGCTTGATGCAAAACGTGAGCCACGTCCCCTCAATTTTAAGCCCGCGCATCTCGAAGCCGTAACGCGCTTTTGTCTCGCGAAGTATGCGGTGGAGCAGCGCTTTCGCCTCCGGCAGCCGGAACAAGGGCTCCTCGATAGTAACCGCCGTCCGCACCTCGTACCATACATGCTCGGCCAATTCACGTTTAGATCGCATATAGTATGCCTCCGTACACTATATATATGCGGTTGCCAGCCGTATTGCTTTAATCCGGCACGAAAAAAGGGTGAAAAAGATGAAAAAAGGGACAGTTTGAGGTTTTGAAACAGGCTCTCTTGTCATTTATCGTTTTTTCGCATATCGTTGATGCAAATGGATGAACGTACGAAAAGTATACTTGCGATAGAGCAAAAAATGGCGGACGAGGCCAAGCGGATTGACGGGTTTTTGCGCGGCTTGGGACAGTTGTTGCTGGAACATTCGGATGACGATACGCTGGCGGTTGAACGGGCGGAGGACGGCAATATCAACGATGAAACGGCGCGGCTTGATGAGGCTGTCCGGCAGGTGGAGAAGGATAGCGAGCGGGTTAGCAGGATCGACAGCGAGATTGCCGAAGAAGAACGGCTGAAAGGGGAGTTGAAAGAGCGGATTACCGCGATGTATCCCGAACTGGGGAAGCTGGCTGTAGAGGACGATGCTTTTTCGGCTTTTGCCTCTCCGTATAAAACGCGGATCGCCGCTATTCAACAGAAAATTGATGATCTCTCCGGGCGGCTCAACGGGATAGAGGAGAAGAATAACACCAACGTTTTTGCTTGGCTTGGCAAGGGCGCTCAAAATTTGGTTGTTAAGTCGTTCCTTGCAAAAACACAATTTTCGCTGGAGCGGGTTTATGCCGAGACGGGTGCCGAATTTGCCCGTAACCGGACTGCGGGGCAGACGGGGTCCGGCGAGATAGAGGCGGTGTATGCTTCGGTCGAATCGCTTAAAAAGGAGAACAACGAGCGGGATTTGCGGATTATCGCGTTGAAAGAAGAAAAGCGAAACATACTCAGTTCTTTTGGACGCGAGGGTAGCGCGAAACGGAAAAAAGCGGAGATTGTCCACCGGAAAGGGCGCTTGTATCAGGAACATAATGATTTATACCTGCGGATCGGCAAAAAAGCGGAAGATCCCTCGTCTATGCGGTTCGCGCTCCAGCCCCCGTTTGATGACGAGATGAACAAAATACGGGCAAATGTCGCGCGTTGCCGGGAGCAGGCCAAAGATTACGAGGATCAGATAGCCGGTCTCAAGGCATCGCTGGAAATTGACAAGGAGCGGGCGGAGGTCGAGAAACTCAAAAGGTCGATCGCCGAACAGCGTCTGCGTATCGCGGTTGCCGGGGAGACCATTGCCCGGCACGAAAAGACCATAGCTGAGGCGAATAAGCGCATTGAAAATTTGATGAACGGCCCGGGAAAACGGTCTTGGAACCCCGATCTTCCATCATCGTGATAAAGCCGGGGGCGTTGCGGGGCGTCTGTTGCATTCTGTGGATCAAGAACCCCTTGGGCGGTTCAGAACGATGCTTTTAAGACGGTTTCGTTAAGGATGATGACGAGTTTTCCTTCACGGAGAAGGCGGCGGTTATCTTCGTTGGAGAGGATTTTTACGGCATCTGTGGTGGCGATGACAAGATCGGTCGGGCGTTCGCCAAAGACTTCCACGGCGATGATACGCAGTGGATTGGTGCCGACGACGGCTTCGGCTCCGGATGAGAGGCCGCCCGGCCGGGACGAAAAGATGTTTTCGGCATCCATGTAATAGAAGGGGATCGCTCCATTTTGGGTTTTATTCCGGTCAAAGAGCAGGTTCATACCGGAGTCCCAAATTTTGGGGGCGAGGCTGGGCAAGGGAAGGGCGGCGGCGCGTTTCCCGTGTATCGGCAGTTCCCCGTCGGCGATGATGATGATGCCGGTGTATGCGCCTGAGTCCGCAGGGTTCAACGGCGGCTCCGCGAGGGCGGGACCTTGCCGGGAGGAAATCTGTGCCGTAATCCGTGTTGCGGCTGCGGAGATGTCGAGTTTGTAGACTGAGCGGATGCTGCGAAAATCGGTTGACAGGAATGGTGGAAGATCATCGGCCATTGCCGCGATATCGTCCGTGAAGGAGGGATCAAGGCGGCCTTCTTCTATACAGGAACCGACGGTAGAGGAGGAATCGACGGGCAATCCCTCAAGTACCGGACGCGCGAGGACGGGGTAAAGCCTGTTTAACTCCGCTTCGGATGCGGTACGCCCGGCGGGCAGTTTGTTGCCGCTTTCGGCAAGGTCAAGAGAAATCTCAAAGGAAAGCTCCATCTTTTCCCAGTCAATCGAGCCCCTCGCCGTTCCTACGGGCTCCAACGCGGGCATCACGGCAGCGTAAACAAAAAACAATACCGGAAAAAACACCTTTTCCATACTCTCAATATCGGAATTTCCGGGGGATAAACGCAGAGGAATACGATGTAACCACGAAAGAACATATCTTGTAACCATTGCGGCCCGGCGGTGTTATTAAGGTAAACCTACCAATTTATCTGCCGTTGCCGTTCCATCCTCCTTGCGGCAACGGTTTTTTTTGCCCGCAGCCGTTTTTAACGGGCGTCCAGGTTGCGGGCGATGGCGAGCAGGGTTTCGCGGGTGTTCAGCGCGGGGTCGTCGATGACCGCTTGGAGCAGTTCATTGAGGATGATGCCGAGGCGTTTCCCCGGACGGAGCCCTGCGGCGATGAGGTCGCTGCCGTTGACCGCGAGGTCTTTAAGACCCAACGCCGTACTCTTTTCCAGCATAATTTCGATGCGGCGGCGCAGGGGCAAAAGGCTTGCGGGATCCGGGTACGCGAGGGCCGTCGCGTAGGTGTCGCAGAGCCGCAGCATGAAGAGGTCGTTCAGGGCGGACGGCCCCACACGGATATAGAAGCGGCGGACGGCGGCATCTTTCCACGTGTCCTCGTAGTGGAACATATGTTCCTTGACGAGGCGGACGACCTGCGCGGTCAGCGTGTTGGGATAGCGGAGGCGGCGCATCAGGGCTTCCGTCATCTGGGCCGAATGCCGCTCGTGCTGGTAGAACGTCCAGATACCGATGCTGTCTTTTGCCGCCGTTTCCGGTTTTCCGATGTCGTGAAACAGCGCGGCCAGCCGGACGGGGTGGGGATAGCCGTGGATGGCGGCATATTCCAGAGCGTGAAGCGAATGGCCGAACACGTCAAACAGATGGCGGCCTTTCTGTTCAACCCCCCGGCAAGCGGCAAGTTCGGGGAGGAATAGGCGGAGTAAGCCGGTTTCTTCCATATATATCAGGGCGCGCAGGGGAGACGGGGCCATCACGGTCTTATCAAACTCGTCGCGGATACGTTCGACCGAGACCTTTGCCGTGGCGCCGAGCGCGCTGGGAACGGCATCGAGAATGGCCGTATCAACGATGAACCCGGTCTGCGCCGCGAAACGGAAAGCGCGTAACGGACGAAGCCCGTCCTCGGCAAACCGGGTGGCGGCATCCCCAACCGCGCGGATAAGGCCGCGCTTGATATCGTCCCTGCCGCCAAAGGGATCGACGAGGCGTTTTCCCGCCGGGAGTTCCAGCGCGAGGGCGTTCATCGTGAAGTCCCGCCGCGCAAGGTCTTCCTCGATGGTTGCCGCCTTCGTTACCGTGTCGGGATGGCGGCCGTCCGAGTAGGCGGACTCCGTTCTGAACGTGGTCGCCTCAAAGGAGAAACCCTTGTACCGCAGCGTAACCGTGCCGTGCTTTAAGCCGGTGGGGATCACCTGCGCCCCGCGTACCGCCCGGAACATATCCCGCACCACCTCCGCATCCGCAGAAACAGCCAAATCAAAGTCATGCGGCGTCTTTCCCCGGAGGCTGTCCCGCACCGCGCCGCCCACGAGATACACTTCGCTGCCGTTTCGTGCGAATACCCCGGCAACTTCCCGCAACGCGAAAGGAATCTTCATCATCTTCACGGTTATCCTCCTATCACGACACCGCGAGTGTTCCGCCCAGTACACTGACGGTGTACTGGCCTAGTACACAGGCGGTGTACTGGCCAGAACAGCCACCTCGTTACGGCCAACGCCGCGCCTTCGTGGTTAACCCCTTTGTATTGATAACTTTAGAATTAACCGCAAAGGCGCGCGAAGGCGGCGCCATACATGGCAATAAGGTTTTTACCGATAGACTTGCGTACCATTGCCAATCCTTCTGTTTTTCCAGCCTTCAATAGTGCCTGTAAAGCCGCCCGTCTATCATCAAAGACAACGTCCATCCTTCGCGCGCCTTCTTCGCCTTAGTGGTTAATTCTTTTTGCTCAGCCCGCTGTCCGCTCCTTTCCCTTTGCGGTTAAAACCCTCAACGTGTCCCCTGTCCTGGCCGGGATAACGGCGTTGTCCTAGCCGGGGTGTCCCGTACGGCCTAGCGGGGATGGTCCGCCTCGCCTCTACGGGGGCGTTACGGGGGCAGGCCCCCGTAGAGGGGGTAGCGTAAGACGGCTCAAACCCTACAAACCCATAAGCAGACGCAGTCTGCGACGGTTTGGAGGATTTGAGCTGGCTGGAGCGAGGGGGAGACTTCCCCCTTAGCTTAGTCAGGGTTTGTCCTTCCCCAGAATGGGGACACGCCGCCTTCTCTTATCAAGCCGCCCCCAAGTAAACCCACCTAGTGGGCCTAACTCGTGATGGTGAAGCGGAACTCCCGCGAAATCTTTGCGCCCGCTTTCAGGGCAAGGGGTACGAGCGCCGTAAGAGACGTTGACTGGTAGCGGCCCGCCATCGTGTCGGCCTCCAGCAGCGCGTCAAAGGGCTTGTCGGACGAAAAGCGGACAATCGTCTCGTTGGACAAGTCCTGAAACTGATAGCCGTCAATGTCGGTCGAATGATAGCCGCTCGCGGCAACCTGCGCCCGCTCGTCGCCTTTCACGGCAAACACCCGCAGACAGTCCTCGCCGTTCCCGGCAAAGGCAAGGTGCAGTTCGGGGCAAAAGAGCAACCGCTCCTCTGCCGGCCCCCGGTTACAGATCGTGTAACTCACGACCAGCGCGTCTTTCATCAGGCGGTAGGTCTTCTGGGCGGCGATATGCCCGAAAGCCGGGACCGCATCCGTTTGGGGCAGGGACAGCGTAAGCCGCTGTTTGGCACGGTCGGAACCGGTCTCCTCCCACCACTCATCGCCGCAACGCCGGACACGCTGTGGGGCTGCCGCATCAAGCGCCGTCCGCGCCGCGCCGCCGGAACCGGTCTTGACCGCAATATCGCCTGGGTACAATGTCTCGATGAAAGAGCGGCGGCAAGATGAGTCGACGTAGTTCCAGCATACCGGCAGGTAATCAATGTCGAAGATATGGCCGCCCTTCCGGTGGACGTAGAAGCAGAGAGCTTTTCCTCGGAAGATGTCCTCCTCGCCGCCGTCAAAGTCGAAGTCAAAACGGTACAGCGCGTTGACGGTCTTCTTTGCCTCGCGTGTTATCCTCTCGGCGGAAAGCAACGCCCGGTATGCGGCATGGCGGAGCGCCGGGTCGGTGATGGTGTAACGCGCCTGAGAGCTGTAGAGGTTGCAGCATTGCGCCTTGTAGATTTCGCGCATGGCCGCGTGTTTCCGCTGGCGGTCGCCGCGCAACTGCCGCACGAGGTCGCCGGTATACACCATCTTCGCGTAAATGATGTTCGCCTCGGGACATTCGGTCAAAAAGTTTTTCTCCCGCCCAGAGGAAAAGTAGAGCCTTCTCATTGATTCTTTGCCGCTTCCGGTCTGCGCTTCCCGAAACCGCGCCGGAGTCGTCCAGTTGACCTCGTGTTCCGGCGAGACACTCTCTTCCAAAAACGCGCAAATGTCTTCCTGCGTACCGTTCCCGGAAAACCGCTCCGGAAATATCGTATACACGCCGTTTTGTCCGCGTTCCCCGATCAGCGCGAAGAGGCCCCGCACCGTTAGAGGCGGCCCGCCCTGCCCGCCAAAGGGTAGCATAGGGAACACTGTGATAAGCGACCCCTGGTTCTCGGTGTAAACCGGCCGGCCCAGGCAACCGGCCTTCACCCCGGCGGCGGCAAAAAAACGTTCCGGCAGGAACGTGTAGGCAATCGCGCAGTTGGAAAGCGGCGTTACAACACTCTGGTCCCAGCACTCGCCGGGGATCCACGCGCCCGTTGACCGCTTCCCGAAATGCTTGCGGATATACGTGGACAGCATCTCGACCTGCCCCATCCGGTCTTGCGGTGGGAGAAGATGCATCGCCGGTTCATAGAACCCGCCCGAAAGAATCTCGATCTGCTTCCGCTTGAGCATCTCACGGATAAGGTCAAAAAACGCCGGTTGCCGCCGTTCCACCCAGTAGAGCAACGGCCCCGAATAGTGCAAAACCGCCGGAATCCGGGGATAACGGTAAAGCGCGGACAGAAAAGGCTTCAGCCGCTCATTGTACGCCGTCTCGTACTCCGTTTCTGCCAAGCCATCCGGTACGTGACAATGCGAACCAAGAATAACAGAAACTGGTTGCATGATGGGGACAGTCTACCCGGTAACGCGCCGTTTGTTAAGCCCCCGAAGGGGGCCTCCTTGGAGTCGGCTGCCCCGCAGGGGCTTCACTTGGGGGCGGCGTAAGGTGAAGGCACGGCTGTCCCCATTCTGGGGAAGGGAAAATGGATAATAATAAAGAGGGAGAAGTCTCCCCCCTGCCTACAGCCAGCTCAAAACCGCGTAGCGCCTAAGCGCCTTGCGCGCCGCGCCCAGGCGGTTTTGAGCCGTCTTCCGACACCCCCTTCTCCTAGGGGTTCCGCCCCTAAGACCCCGGTCTTCATCACAAGACTCAATCACGGAGAACCACAGATACATTATGCTATTTTGTAAAAGGGGCAACCTGTATCTGACGGGATACAGGGGCCGGCGCCGGTTGTTCCGCGCGGGGAGGGAACGGCCGGGGGGAACCCCCCGGCAGCCCCCGTCACAGATACCAATCACAACGGCGGCCGAAGA
>JAIRNN010000040.1 GCA_031257995.1 Spirochaetaceae bacterium
CTACCAGCCTGGTAGCGGTCATCACTACCAGCCTGGTAGCGGTCATCACTACCAGCCTGGTAGCGGCCATCACTACCAGGCTAGTAGCGGCCATCACTACCAGCCTGGTAGCGGTCATCACTACCAGCCTGGTAGCGGTCATCACTACGAGCCTGGTAGCGGCCATCACTACCAGCCTGGTAGCGGCCATCGCTACTAGGCTAGTAGCGGGCATCACTACTAGCCAGTAGCGGCCATCGCTACCAGGCTAGTAGCGGTCATCACTACTAGCCAGTAGCGGCCATCACTACTAGGCTAGTAGCGGTCATCACTACTAGCCAGTAGCGGTCATCACTACCAGGCTGGTAGCGGCCATCACTACGAGGCTTGCTTCACCGTGAATGTGCTCCTGATCGTCCGCATCTCCTTCAACGGGTTCGCCGCGTTGCCGGAGTAGTAGGTGCGGACCTCGACATACCAGTCCTTGCCCGCCAGCAACTCCGGCGCCGTGCCGACAATCCTGGACGGGTCGTTCACCGCCAGATTCCCCGTTACCGCGATACTCACGTTGGGCGAACCCAGACTATAGAAGAACACCCCGACCTTGTTCCCTGCCCCGACAATCTTTATCTTGTCGCCCCTGAGCGTAAAGATGCCGCCTTTGGTAACGATGTCGTTCACCTGCCCCGTCGTCACATCGATGATTTCGGTGATGTAGCCCGCGGTTTCCGCCAGACCCTCGCTAATAACCTCGATGAGTTCGGCGAGTTTCCGCAGCCCGTTCAGCACCCGAAAGCGGAACGTAACCTTGTGCTTGCTCTTGTCTACCGGGTCGCGCTCGTTCTCGAACACCCCGCCCACATTGGGGTAGACCGTAAAGAGCCCGCCAAAGTTGACCCCGAAGCCGTCGCAGAGCTGGCGCGCCGCTTCCCGCAGGAAGATGGCGATATGCTCCTTGAGGTCGTCGAGGCTTCCGGTATAGCCGCCCCGCTCCTTTGCCGCCACGCAGACTTCCTCAAAAGTGAGGGTCTTCTCGTTCACCGTCCGGGCGATAAGTTCGCCCTTCCTTTCCGGCAGGTTGCTGGGATACAGTTTCACCCGAATCCGGTGCAAAACCTGCGTAACATCGTCTATCACTGACATGATAAACCTCCTTTATAGAGATATAGATAAAAATGAGAGACTATTGTAATGGGTGTGCGAAAAGCCGTCAAGAAGCCTTAATCACAGTCTTTATCACGGTTAACCGCTGATGACACGGATGGGCACAGATGGAAAGGGGCGCGTTATTACCGCTGTTGTGGAAGTCAGTTTTTTGGGAAATAGAAAAGTCTATATTAAATTTCACAGCAACCCCCTAAGGTCATTGTACATCCTTATATGATCTTACAGATAACACAATAGAATATTATTATTGTTCTAACATATTCTATGATTTTACCCAGAATAGTGTTGTGTATTTAGTTGCCTATTTTAAAAAGGACTTGAGGAAATTTAATTTTGATTTGTATGTAAGCTCGGTCTATAGTAAATCATTTCATGGGGACAATCCGTATCTGTCAATAATAGGAATAAACGTTGATGAACGTAAAGTTGCTATAGCAACAAGAAATAATGCAACATTGGAAATTGAATATTAATGTAATTCAAGGCGTCTGTTTTGCGGCTTGAAGTTTTAAGGCAGCCACGGGATAGCCGCGCCGCCGGCATCCGCGCCGGACACTGTCAACGAGGGCCGCTTCCGGCTTGTAACCGAGGGTTGCTCAACATGGCCTAGACTCAACCCACAAAACGAAAGAATTTAACCACAAACCTTTACGAACAGGCACGAACGGTACTGGGTAACCTTCATGCTCTGCTTGAATTCGGGTGAAATACAGATAAAATCAACGCTCCCGAAGCAAAAATTCGTGTGGATCGCGGTTATTCTGTGGATCAAGTTTAGCGCATGGCGGCCAAATGCCGGCGCCGCGTCACAGGGCCGTTACATCGGGGAGGAAACAGTGCTGGAACGATATGTCGGGTTAAACGTGTGATTAAAGCAGTGATAAATGCCGAGGGGTTTTTTGAGGACGGGTAAATATTTCCTGAGCCGGGCTGTCCGTTCGGCACGGAGAAACCCTGCTGTTAAAGGGCGGCCCGAAACGTGTTCCCGGCAAGCGTTTCAAGCGGCGCCTCGATGAAGTCCCCCGGTTGCGCCTCTGCCGACTTCACGACAACTTGCTCGTCATGTTCCGTTCTACAGAGAAGCTCTCCCGCGTCATTGCGGGAAACGCCCTCGACCAGCGCCGTCACCCGGCGGCCCAAACGCTTTTTCAAACACTCCACCGTGTGCGTCCCCTGCGTTTCAATGACCCGCGCAAGACGCGCCTTTTTCACCTCGTCGGGAATCCTGCCGGGGAGTCCGTAGGCCGTAGTCCCCTCACGCGGGTTGTAATGGTACATATAGGCGTAGAGGAAGCGGGTCTCGTCCATCAGGGACAACACCGCTTCCACGTCCTCTTCGGTCTCGCCGGGAAACCCGATGAGAATGTCCGTGGAAAGGGTAACGCCCGGCATCGCCTCCCGCAGTTTGCGCGTGAGGGCAAGGTAGTCCTCGCAGGTATACCGGCGGTTCATCGCGGCAAGGATACGGTTCGACCCGTGCTGAACCGGCAGATGGACATGGCGGCAGAAGCAAGGGTGCCCGGCAAGCGCCTCAATGATGGCATCCGTCATATCTTTGGGGTGGCTTGAAAGAAAACGGACCCAGCGGATCGGGCCGTCCTCTACCGCCTCCGCAATGCGGGGAATGAGCGCGGCGAAGTCTACGATAGCGTGCGGGTTTGACTGTGCGCCTTGTTCCTTCGGGTCTTGTTCCCCTGTCCAATGGTAACTGTTCACGTTTTGTCCCAACAGGGTGATCTCCCGCACCCCCTCGCCGGCAAGACGGTCAATTTCGGCGAGAATGGCGGACGGGCTTCGGGAGACCTCCCGGCCCCGGACATAGGGAACAATGCAGTAAGAACAGAAGTTGTTGCAACCGTTCATGATGGGGACAAAACTCTTGTGGGAACCGGGGACGTGGTAGTCGTCGTAGAAGGCGACATCCCCAAACGGCGGGTTGTCCGCAGGTCTTTCCTCCGCTTCCCACCGGGCAAGCAGAGCCTCCAGCGGGCCGCGAGCCTTCGCGCCGAGAACAAAGTCGGCCCCCCGTTCTTTCAGCGCGCCGCCAAGACGCTCGGCGGCACAGCCTGCCACCGCGATAGCGAGGGGCCGTGCGGATTTCGCCCGCGTCTTCTTCCGCGCCGCATGGATCGACAGCCGGGCCAAAAACCGCTCCTCGGCGGTTTCCCGTACCGCGCATGTGTTGATAAAGACGAGATGTGCCGCATCCGCATCGGCCGTCTCCTCCCATCCATGCGCGGCGAAGATCTTTTTCAGTGCGGCGGACTCGGCGGCGTTCATCTGGCAGCCGTAGGTTTCAATCAGATAGGTCATTCGAGTAGTTGCTGGTTATCGGTTGTCAATTAAGTTACGGGTGAACGGAGAATGCTGACGCGTAGATTTTACTTAACCACATTACGCGCCTTGTCGCCGTGTGCGCCGATCACTTCCTGCGTTTTGGGGTGAATCATCAAATCCAGACCTTCCAGAGGGTACGCGCCCATAAGGACATCTTCCTCATCGGGGAGAACCACCGCTCCGCAAGCGGTCTTCCGGTTTTTCCAGCGGATATCCACATACTCCGTTATTCGGCAGGGAACCTTTACCCCGCCGGCGAGAGTGGTTTCTTCGGATTCCTCCACCAGCAGTCCCAGCTTTTCGCGGACCGCCTCGTTGATGACCAGCGTCCATGCGCCGGTATCCACCACCGCGTTGGACGTGAGCCGCCTGACCTCCGACTCCGGAATAAGCCCGTCCCGTGCTTTAACCGTATCCCCGATATTGACCAGAGTAATTTCCGTTCGCACTTCGCTCATATACAACTCCTTGATAAAGACGATACGTCAATGATAAGCAAGAAATACAAAATAATAAAGAGGGGGATGTCCCTGCGGGGAATTGAAAATGGGAAGTGGATAATGGAAAATTATTAAGGAGAAACACTACAACACTGAATAGTTGTTTACTCTAGACAAAACAACAAAAAGGTGGTATCTATATCTATGCGGAAGATCGTTGCCGGTTTTGGGGTGCTATTGATCTCGTGTGTATCGGTGCCCGAGGGAGTGTCTGGGGGCAATGAAATTCCGGTTTCGGCGCGTAACACCGATGCGGTAAAGGAGGCGGCTGTTGATAACATTGTGTTTGATCCGAAGAACCCGCCGATTGAGATCTATACCGCGACGAAGTTGGATATTCAGGATTTTATACGGGGGCTGGATGGTCTTATCAAGGCAAAAAATTATGACGGGTGGCTGCATCTGCTCTCGCCGGGTTATTTTGAGCTTATCAATACCGAGGAGTTTCTCGATATGATCTCGCAGCAGCCAAGACTGAAATCGCGAAATATTGTACTCCAGAACAGCCGGGACTACTTTTTGAATGTAGTAGTGACATCTCGCGCTGATCTACAGGCGCACGATATTGAATTTCTCACGATGACGCGGGTGATGGCTTTTACGATAGATCAAAAAGAGCAGAGAATACGTATCTATACGCTTGATAAAACCCCGGAAAGCTGGGAGATTGTTGACTGAAGGAATGTGTATGAAAGGAATAAAAAGAGGTATCGTTTTTTTGGTGATGGCGTTTTTGCCACTGTCCGTGCCGGCGCAGGATTTGTCTGTAGAAGATATCTATTTACAGCAATCGGCGGAAATTCAGGTTGTCCGTGATTTGAGTTCCGATAGTGGGCGTGACCTGAAGGCGATCGCGCTTGAGTATATCGGCGAAATCATTAACCGGGGCGATGCGGATGACGAGATTCGCAAGATTCTTGCCGATCTCACGATGGACGGGGTTCGTGATCAGGTGCGTCGGAACGGGCGCGTGATGAACAACTATCCCGACCTGCGGATACGGGCGGTGGATTATCTTGCGAGAATGGGAACCCCGGAAGCAAATACCAGTCTCACCAAGATTCTTACACTTGCGGCGGATCAGGCATCGGCGGTAGAAGAGGATCCCTCCGTCGTCACGGCGGCAATAAAAGGCGTGGCCAGAATCGGCCGCACCGACGATGACGGCGAATCGTTGCGTGTCATCTATGCGGTGTATTGGCGGTACAACACGCTGAAACCGGACAACGCGCTTGCGATGGCGGTGGCTTCCGCGATTGACAGCTTTACCGAGAAGGGTGTCAAAGATGAGGGAAGCGCCAGCGTTCTCATGTCGATTCAGTCAAACTACGACTATATCAAAGTGGTGCGCGATAGGGCCGCAGACGCGCTCTCAAACTTGCGTAAGTTGTAGGCGGCTGCCGGCAGGCTGTAAACTTTAAACACCCGGTTTCAACTCACGGAGTTCACGGAGAATAACCAACAAGCGGGGCCTTGCACTCTGGGTCAGTAGGCCCAGCACTTGCGGACCGCAGTTTCACGCCTCTTGAAACTGCTGATTCAAAGCCTTTGTAACTGGTGATTCAAACCCTTTGTAACTGCGGTTTCAGACCTTACAGACTACAGACCTCTGATCCTGCTAGATCACCCGCATGATCCTACGAGGGGGATGTCACCTTTTTGACAAGCAGTTCGTAAAACTCGGCGTTTGCGTTGCCTCCGATGGTGTACGTGTGTTTGCGCGTTAATGCCTCGTCGATTTTGGCAATGCAGTTTTTTGAGACGGAGACGCAGACTTTCTGACGGGAGCCGTTTGCCGCAAGCAGCCGCGCGTTGTAAGAGGGGGGGCCGAACACCGTATAACCGGTGAGGGCCGTCCATGTGAATGTACATTCCCCATAATCAATGCCGAAATACCATGTCCCCGCTTCCTGACTGCTGTCGATAAGTTCGCTCAAAAACCCAACGGCCTTCCCGACCGGATTGTGCGTCCCGCGTGGTTTGGCATCGTCGTCGTAGGGCATCTCGTTTTTCATCGTGTGCAGCGCGACTCGTTCGGCGGGAGAGCCGAAGGCGATGAGTACCGTGTCTCCGTTTACCCCGGCTATCACTGCGCCGGATTTCAGGGACATTTTTTTCACCTCGTTGCGAAAATTGAGGATCGCCTGAGCCGCCGTTTCCGCTGTCTTCCCGCTTTCCGCGAGGTTCAGGGCCGGGTTTTTTACCGCGATAAGAGCCGCCCGTATCGTTACACGGTCTTCGGGTCGAGGCCGTCCGGCGCGGATGAGGCACGCAAGGTAGGGTTTGGCGACAGAGGCCCCATAGGAAATTTGAAATTGCCGCGTCAACCTTCGCTTCATAGCCAGCGAGCAGAGTGTTGAGGCGAAAACGCCGCTTACCGTGCCGCATAACGGGATCAAGGGGTCGATCCACACCGATGTGGCGACAAAACGGTACGAAAAACCAGCCAGAACCACCGCGCTGAAAACCGTTCCTACGAGGAAGGTCAGCGAAGGTGAAAACAGGCGAAGAAGGAGAGCGCATAAAAACACCGTGCAGAGCGACCAGAGGAATATATACCGGGCGGAAGCCGGGGTAATCGTGCCTCCGGTAATGATGGCGTTTGCCAACATCGCCGAGGCCAGCGTATCGACCGACGCGGCGCCGAGTATACAGAGCGAATTGGGAATTTCATTGTCGAGCTTGGCGCGGATTTCGGCAAACTGGTTGTAGGTGTCGAGTCCCGATCGGAATGCGGTTAAAAGATCATCGCGCATCGTGACAAGCCGTTCCTTGCCCGCATCGGTTAGCTGTTCGTTCTGGAGCAATGAGAAAAAACTGCCAACTAGGTTGTTTTCCACAGAACTTTCATAGAAAAACGTGTCGAGTGCCGCGAAATACATGTTCCGCGCGTCAATCCACGCGAGTTTAAGCGAGTCGTTTGTCGTTTCCAGCAGCCCGTTCCGCAGTTCGCGTTCCCGTTCCCAAAGGTATGACGGATATTTTTCGGCGCTCACGTCGGCGTAGAGCCCTATATCGGTCGATTCGCTTAAGGTTTTATAGAGGGCCCGGTCGAGCTTTTCATATTCGATGAGATCGGTAAGCGGTATGCTACGGAAAGACCGGTCTTTTTGAAGGGCTTTAAGGAGGATAGCCCCGTCTTTGTCCAAGGTGAAAGACCGGTCTCCCGCAGAGGCGAAACCGGGAATCTGCTCCAGAATCAGATACCGGCCGGCGGGATTTACCGCTATCGCCGTAGAACCGAAACGGTTTTTGACCGCATTGTACACGATGTGCTCATAATCCGGCTCATCATCCGTTTCAAGCGGTACGATACGGCGAAGCCGACCGTCAGGATCAAGAACGGCACGGGAGTAGAGCAGCGGGGATTTGGGGTAATTCAGGCGGGAGGAGACGGCCGGCCTCTGCCGCAGATCCTGCCGCGCGAGCTCGACCGAATGGTCGTCCGCGATCCATGTTTTCGGAAAAACGGTTTTTGCCCGTTCCAGTTCAAGGGTTCCCGTATTGCTGCGGTGTACCGCCTCGTTGATAAGCCTCTGTTTTCCCTCCTCGGCAAAGGACAGTACCGCGTCAACGAAACGGCCCGCTTCCGCCGGGGGGACGGTTCCCATCCTGATACCCTCGAAAAGATTCTGGATGTTTCTGCCCAGATGATCAAATTCGCGGTTAAAGAGGTCAAGCAACTCGGCCTCGCGGTCGTCGATAGACGCGGAAACGCCCAGTATCGGCGTTTGAATGAGCAAACTGCCCGCTCCCATCTCTGCTATCGTCATAATGACCTGTGCGGCAGTGGCCGGATCCATGAGGGTGTCCGTCCCCGCCGTTTCGATGATGAGAATTTCCGGCGCGATCGGGGCTTGTTCCTGTTTGGATACGAGGAAATCGAACAGCATCCCCAGTTTTGGGCCGTCAAGCAGAAAGTATACACCGATCGCAACACCCGAAGCGACAAAAAATGAGATGAAAAAGCGGAGAAAGGCGTTTTTGCCCCTGGTGTATGACGGCATCGTATATACTCAAAAATGAAAAAACCGGCTTAAATATTCTCTCAAATTATCGGCAAAATATGCCGATAATTTGACATAAAAATAAAAAAGTCTTATGATAAGAGATGTTGTTCCAATAACACCGGGGGTTCGGGGGGCGCGCCCACCAAGCCAAGCAATACTTGGCCGCCATGCGCCGTATGGTTTTGTCCCGTAGAGGGGGTAGCGGAAGACTATAAGTCTGGATGCAGGGGGAAGCGTCCCCCTCCTTAACCGGTAACTTGTAACGAGTAATTGGAACGGCATCGAGAGGGCTTAAGACTTTTGTTGTAAGGAGTTGGTTGATGAGAATGAAAGAGAGCAGAGTTTGGGTTATTGCCGCAGGGATTAGCGCGGCATTGGCGGCGTTGATTCTGATTACCGCGTGCGCGAAACCGCCCACGGAGGAGATGGAGGCGGCGCGTACCGCCGTAACCCGGGCGGAAAACGATCCCGATGTCGCGGCCTATGCGGTCTCAGCGCTTGCCCGCGCTCGTGAAGCGCTTTCCAATATGGAGGCGGAAGCTCAGGCGAAACGGTACGAGGCCGTCCGCAACTATGCCGCCGAAGCGGAGTCCGGGGCCGAAAAAGCGATCAGCGATGCGCGGACGGCGGCTGCCCGGGCCAAAGACGATTCAGCCAACGCGCTGAACGCGCTGCGTAACGCGGTGGGTGAAACCGATTCAACCATCGCTCAGGGCAAGAAGAACAGGCTTGCCCTTGACTGGGGACAGATCGACCGCGATTATCAAAACGCGCAAGGCATCGCCGGTGAGGCGGAAGCGGCGGCGGCGGCCAACCGTTACCGTGAGGTTGTTGAACGGGCCAATACCGCGCGAACGACGCTCAGTACGATTAACGCGCAGATTTCAGGGGCGAGCCTCGCGGTTACCCGCAAAAAATAGCATGGCCTCCGGCAGAACGTTTAAGATACCCAGCGTGATGGAGGGGGGCCGGAAAGATTTTGACGGCCCTCTCGACCTCCTCCTCTTTCTCATCAAGAAAAACGAGGTGAACCTCTACGACATACCTATCGCCGAGATCACCGATCAGTATATAAGCTATGTGACGATCGCCACGAAACTTGAGTTGGACGACATGGCTGACTTTCACCTCTTGGCATCGACGTTGCTCTACATCAAGTCGAAGATGCTGTTGCCGGTGGAGTTTGACGGCGAGGATGAAGTGGAAGACCCCCGTGCGGAGCTGGTCGAACGGCTCATCGAGTATCAAAAGTTTCGTAAGCTTTCGATATTAATGGAGGAAAAAGGGCGGGAGGCGGAGTGGATCATCGAGCGGAAGAAACTGGAACGGACGCTGCCTTTTGAAAGCGAGGGGATGTGGCAAAAGATCGAGGTCTGGGAACTCTTGAAGACGTTCAACGCGCTGATGAAGAATCTTTCGTCGGAACAGATCATCGACCTTTACGAGGAGGTTTCGATAAACGAGAAGCTGACGCTGATTGAGGAGCTTGTCCGGGACAAGGGCGAATGTTCTTTCGAGGATATTATCGTCCGCCACGGTTCCCTTATGGATATTGTTTGCGCGTTTCTTGCTATACTGGAGGCCATGAAACTACGTATGATCTGTGTGTACCAAAACACGTTTTTTGGCGACATCTCGATAAGGGCGGTTGTTCATCATGGATAAGGAAACCGCGCTTGTCGAAGCCGTGCTCTACATGGAAACGAGTCCGGCCGCTGCCGAAACTATTGTCAAAATTACCGGCCTCTCGGAAAACGCCGTCTCTCTTGCGTTGAGCGAGATCGGCATCCGGTGCAAGGCGGAGTCGTCCGGCATCGAGCTTCTGGAGACGACCGCCGGATTCATCTTCTCGCCAAAAGAGGAACATTGGGACGTTTTGCGCGAGCATTACGGCAAGAAGAACCATTTGAAGCTGTCGAAGGCCGCCCTCGAAACGCTGACCATCATCGCCTATATGCAGCCGGTAACCCGCGCCGAGATCGAACAGATTCGGGGGGTCAGTGCCGACAACATGATTCGGCTGCTCTTGGAGCGGAGCCTCATCCGTGAGGCGGGGAAGAAAGACGCGCCGGGAAAGCCGGTACAGTATGGGACAACGAAGGAGTTTCTCAGCCTCTTTCACCTCGCCAGTATCGCCGACCTGCCCCATCTCGACGAACAAGACGCGGAAAAGTTTGAACTCGTACAAGACTGAACGTCTCCAAGCTTTTCTGGCCCATGCCGGGGTCGCATCCCGGCGGGCATCTGAACGGCTCATCCTCGAAGGCCGCGTGACCGTGAACGGCGGGGTGGTAACTGAGTTGGGCACGAAGGTGTCCGATGCCGACGCGGTGTCTGTCGATGGGATCCCGGTGCGGCGCGAAACGGTTATGCGCTATCTCGCGCTGCATAAGCCGCCCGGCTACATCTGCGCCTCTTCTGACCCGCAGGGACGGCCCCTCGCGCTGGATTTGTTGCCCGCCGGTATCGGGGAGCGGCTCTACAGTGTCGGCCGCCTTGATTATGAGTCATCCGGCCTTATTCTCTTTACCAACGACGGCGATTTTGCCGCAAAGATCGGGCATCCCCGCGCAAATATTGAAAAGGAGTATGTCGTGAAAGCTACGCGGCCCATCCCCGATACGCTTGCGGAGCGGTTTGCCAAAGGCATTCGCCTCGGCATTCGCCTCGGTCTGCGCCTTGAGGACCCGCAAACCGGGAGAACGGCGCTCTTTCAGGCCGCGTCGATCAAGCGGATCGCCCCGGACGCGCTGTCTGTCATCCTTGTCGAGGGCAAGAACCGGGAAATCCGGCGCGTGTTTTCCCATTTCCACCTCCATATCTCATCGTTGCGGCGCATCCGCATCGGTCCGGTACTACTCGCCGGTTTGCCCGAAGGCGCGTCCCGTCCGCTTACTCCGCATGAACTGTCGGCATTGTCGGCATTGATTGAAGGAAGAAATTCTTGATCAGGGAAATGAATCACGTTTAACCATGGCGCAGATGAGACAGATGTATGCGGAATAATATTACAGATTACCCAGATTTCACCGATTGAGCGAGTCGTAATCTGTGTAATCTGTGTAATCAGTGGACCTTTTTATTAACATCCGCGGACGAAGGAGGCGCGTCCCCCCGGACGAAGGAGCCGCGTCCCTACGGACGAAGGAGGCGCGTCCCCCCGGACGAAGGAGGCGCGTCCCCACGGACGAAGGAGGCGCGTCCCTACGGACGAAGGAGGCGCGTCCCTACGGACGAAGGAGCCGCGTCCCTACGGACGAAGGAGCCGCGTCCCTACGGACGAAGGAGCCGCGTCCCCACGGACGAAGGAGGCGCGACCCCACGGACGAAGGAGGCGCGTCCCCACGGACGAAGGAGCCGCGTCCCCACGGACGAAGGAGCCGCGTCCCCACGGACGATGGAGGCGCGTCCCCACGGACGAAGGAGGCGCGTCCCCCCGGACGAAG